>JAUIKJ010000014.1 GCA_030430835.1 Candidatus Hydrogenedentota bacterium | reverse complement strand
AGGAACGCGTGCGCCTCGCAGTGCTTGATCAGTTGCCAGACGTGCCGCTTCCCGAAGACCTTGCATCAAGGACGCTTGAGCAGACCGCCTCGTTGGAAGAATTCCGGATTGCGAATGCCACCCCGTGGCAGTCTTGGGCCAAGGCGGGAACTTTACTCTTGGCATTTATACTTATTGCGGTTGCGATGGTTACGGTCCTATACCCGCCGCGGGCCCGCGAAGCCGCACGCCGCGCGTCGGTCGAAAACAATCTGAAGCAGATCGGCCTCGCCTTCAAGATGTATTCGAACGAAGCGAAGGGCGAGCGTTTTCCCCCCGCCGTCCATATCGATGGCTACTGGGTACCCGACCTCCGTGTCTTGTACCCGAAGTATCTCTCCGATCCAAACGTGTTCTTGCGGCCATCCGATGGCGACGACGAAGACTTCCATGCTGCGCTCAACAGCGATCCCCCGGATTGGGACACCGCACACCGCATTGTAGGACGCCATATCATCTACACCGGCTATGCCATGAACGCGCCGGACCAGGCCGCCGAATTCGAAGAGCGCATGCAGGTCGCCCAGGCCCAGCCCGACGCCGATGTCGACGCCGGTGAGGAAACGATTTACCGTCTCCGCGAAGGCATCGAGCGCTTCTTCATCGGGGACATCAACAATCCCGCTGCCAGCGCGCAGGTCCAGTCGACGATTCCCATCCTCATCGAAAACGTTTTCGATACCCCCAACAGGCCCCGGCGACTTCGAGTGCTCTACCTCGACGGCCACCTTGAAGACCTCGCCGCCGGCACGGCGGAATACGACCGCGTCCTCCAGATCTTCGCCAACGCCCTCGGCCGTCCAAGATAAAAGTGAACCTTTCGCCCGCCCGGTCGTAATAGAGGGCAGAGGCCGTCCTGCAACCGGACGGCAGAAGCGAAAGGCCGGGCCATGCGCACGATTCTTCTCCTGTGTCTGGGTGTCATCCTTCCCCTTGCCGCCACTGCGGCAGGACCCGACATCAGAATCCCCGATCTTCCCTCGGCGGACATGCGAATCTCCTGGACTGACTTCAAGGAGTTGCTCCAGCTTATCCAGACCGAGAAGATCGCCGTGGCGCCGGGCGTGGAAAAGAAGAAACCACCCGTTCCGTGGAGCCTGCTTGACGCCCACTACGACGTCGACGCCACCACGCCGGACAGCGTCGCCATCACCGCCACCCTCGGCCTGCATGTTTGGTCGGAGGATTGGGAGCGGATCCCCGTGCTCGGCGAGGCCGTCGCGCTCGAATCGGCCACCCTCGATGGCGCGCCTTGTTTTCTCGCACGCGATGGCGGCAAGTACACGCTTCTCATCGACGAGCCCGGCACGCACGAGCTTGTCGTCAAATTTCACCTGCGCGCCACGGCCAAGGAAGGCGTCGTCAGCTTCGAAGCCCCCGTTACGCCGACGCCCGTTACGCGGATGAACCTCCACCTCGCGGAGTCGAAAGCCGTCGTCACCGCGCCCATGGCGGCCGGCATACGAAGCGTACAATCAGACGACGGCCTCAATGCGGAACTCGTCTTCCAAAGCACGGACACCCTGGCCGTGAGTTGGAAACTACCCGCAGCACCAATACCGCCCGAGCCCGTTGCCCCTAAGATCGCTCCGCGTCTAAGTTGCATGACGACCACGCTCGCCACCGTTTCGGAGAATTTCGTCTCCTATGAAAGCCAGTTGCACTTCGAACTCCTTCGTGGAGAAGTCAATGCCTTCGCCTTCGCACTCCCGGCGGAGCTTCAGGTCCTTGGTGTCGAAGGCAAAGGTCTCGCGTGGGAGAGCGAAGGTGCTGGGCAATCTCAAACGATTAACATAAATCTCAACTACAGTGTCTCCGATCGCTACGTCCTCCACCTGCGTAGCGAGGCACCCATCCCGGCCGACGCGAAGTCACTGACTTTTCCTGCTATCCGCGTCAATGACGCCCTTCGCCAGACCGGATTTGTGGCCATTGCCAGCAGCGGCAACGTGGAACTCGGTGTGGATCCGCAGCTTGAACAAATCCAGCGCGTCGACCTCGGCGATCTTCCCGCCGCGTTGGTGCAACAATCCGTCCACCCGATCCTCCATGCCTTCCAGTATCAGGACCCCGGTTATCTTCTCGCGCTCGACTACCACCGTCTTGAAGACGTGCCCGTGCGCGTTGCCGGCATCGACAGCGCACGCCTGACCACCGTCCTCACCGAGGAAGGCATGGTGGTAAACAAGGCCGCCTACACGATCCGCAATCACCACAAGAAATTCCTCCGCGTCGAGATCGGTGCGGATGCCGAAGTCTGGTCCGCGCGGGTCGGCGGCGAACTTGTCCGCCCCGCGCGCAACGACGACGACGATGTCGTGTTGATACCCCTCCGCAAGTCATCGCCCAACGCGCCAGATGGCGGCGGATTTGCCGTTGAACTGGTGTACATGGCCCAACGCGAAGCCGTTACGGGCTGGCAGCGCGAACTCGCCTTCCACGCACCACAGCCGGATCTCCTGGCGAACCGCTTCGAGTGGGAGATCTGGACGCCGGATGGCCAAGCCGTCTACCGAAGTGAGGGGGACGTGGACCCGGCGGACATCTTCGAGAACCCCCTCGCCCTGTTCAGTGGAATCCCCGAAGCTGAGCGCATGGAGGAACAGACGATCTACCGCCTGCGCGAAGGCATCGAACGCTTCTTCATCACCGACATCAACAATCCCGCTGCCTCCGCCACGGCGCAGTCCGGCGACTACAGCC
This sequence comes from Candidatus Hydrogenedentota bacterium, assembly GCA_030430835.1. Lineage (GTDB taxonomy): Bacteria > Hydrogenedentota > Hydrogenedentia > Hydrogenedentales > JAEUWI01 > JAUIKJ01. The sequence goes on along the minus strand of JAUIKJ010000014.1, from coordinate 13,073 downwards.
GCTACGACGGTCAACACGATCCCGCCCGTGCCACACCGCCCGGCGATGTGCAGGTCGCGGGTGTTGTCCCTATCGCGATGGATGTGCCCGTCACCGGCAAGCGCCACAACTTCCGGCGTACCGTTGTGCCGGAGAACGCGCCGCTCACCATCACGCTCCATACTGTTGATCGCCGCCTCGTCACGGTAGGCCGTCTCACGACGCAGACCGCCGCACTGCTTCTCGCCTTCCTCGCCGCGTATGTATTTGCACGCCGTATCCTTAGCCAGACGCTCAAGCGAAAACACGTTCTTGCCATGGGGCTCGTTCTGACACCGGTGCTCCTGGCGTGGACCGCCACCGAAGGCCCGCTGCGCGATGGGCTGGCGCGGCCAGCACTCGTCGGCGCCCTGCTCGGTACCGCCCTCGTCATCCTTCCAACGCTTGGCGCGTGGGTTCAGCGCCAGACCGGCACCCGCGCCCTCACGAACGAAGGGGTACAGGGATGACGCCCCGCATCGGCTGGCGCGAACTGGCCGGCGTTCTCGGTCTCGTCGCGCTCCTGGCAGCGCTGGCGCTGACCAGCCTGCCGCGCGCACGCGAGGCCGCGCGCCGAGGCTCGTGCCAGAACAACCTCAAGCAACTCGGCCTCGTCTTCAAGATGTACGCAAACGAAGCGAAAGGAGAGCGTTTTCCACCGCTCAGCCGGATTCCCAACAACTGGACCTTCGATGTCCATGCGCTCTACCCGGAGTATCTCTCCGACCCCGCCGCACTCACCTGTCCGGACAACCCCGCCGGGCGCCAGGATGACTTCACCCTGCGCAACAACTTCACGCATCCCGGCGCGCAACCCGGTACGTTTCATCCCGATTGCGCCACCGGCCGCGACTACACCTACACCGGCTACGTCCTCTTCAGCGATGAACAGGCAATCGCACTCTACCGCGAATCCTTTCGCATGCCATGGGCACGCTTTCGCGATGTGGACCATACCCTCGCGGTGCCCGTCTGGCCCAGCAAGGTCAAGCCGCCGCGTGGCATGCCGCCCAAGCCTATCCTGTGGGATCGTGTCCCCCTGCACGATCACGAATTCGCCCATCGGCCGCTCGGCGGCAATGTTCTCCACTTAGATGGCCACGTCGAGTTTGTCGCGTACCACCGCTACAACGCCTCCCATAATTTCCCCATGACCCGAATCGCCGGCCTTACCTTCGGCAGCGCCATCCCCAACCGCACATCCGATTGCCGCTAGCGCGTTCCGCCTGTTTTTTCCAATAAATCCCGGACTTTGTTACACTGGCAGCGTGAGTATTCCGGGCACCAAATTCGGGCAGATACGGCGTGCGCTGCGGGCGTGCGGCGCGGGGTTCCCTGCCATTGTTCTGGCCTTTGCCGCACATGCGGACGACGCCCCAGCGCCGAGCTTTAATTACGAAGTCCGGCCCATACTCTCCGAGAATTGCTTCACCTGCCACGGGCCGGACGCCAAGGCGCGCAAGGCAAAGCTCCGCCTCGACCTGGAAGAGGCATCGCGTGACGCCATCGTCCCGGGGGACCACGCTGCGAGTGCCCTCTGGGAACGTGTCACCACGCATGATGCGGATGACCTCATGCCGCCGCCCGAGACCGGCAAGTCGCTGACGGCCGATCAGGTCGACGTGCTCCGCCGCTGGATCGATGCCGGCGCACCCTATCAGAAACACTGGTCCTTCATTCCGCCCGCGCGTCCCGTCGTTCCCAGTGTGTCGGATGCCGCCTGGGCACGCACCCCGATCGACAACTTCATCCTCGCGCGGCTCGACGCCATGGGCGTCGCCCCCGCGCCGGATGCCGAAAAGGCCACGCTGCTCCGCCGCGTACACCTCGACCTCACCGGCCTGCCACCCACGCCGGAAGAACGCGCCGCCTTCCTCGCCGACGAATCACCGGAGGCTTACGAGAAGGTGGTCGACCGGCTCCTTGCATCGCCGCACTTCGGCGAGCGCTGGGCGCGGCATTGGCTCGACGCCGCGCGCTACGCCGACTCGAATGGCTACAGCATTGATTCCCCGAGAAGCATCTGGCCCTACCGCGACTACGTCATCGACGCCTTCAACAGCGACAAGCCCTTCGATCAGTTCGTCATCGAGCAGGTCGCCGGCGATCTCCTGCCGGATGCCACCCGCGAGCAGCGTATCGCCACCGGCTTCCATCGCAACACGATGATCAACGAAGAGGGCGGCGTCGACCAGGAAGAGTTTCGGATGGAGGCCGTCGCCGATCGCGTCAACACCACCGGCACCGTCTTCCTCGGCCTCACCATGAGCTGCGCGCGCTGTCACGATCACAAGTACGACCCGCTCTCGCAACACGACTATTTCTCGCTCTTCGCCTTCCTCAACAACGACGACGACGTGACGCTCCCCCTGCCCACACCCAAAGAGCAGGAAAAGCTCGACAAGGCCAATGCGGAGATCAAGGCGATCCAGGCGGAACTCGCCACCTACGTGGCCGAGGCCCGCGCGAAAACCATTCCCGCCTGGGAGAAGGCGCTCACCCTCGAACAACTCCGCGCCTTCGCGCCGGAAGATCAGGCCACATTGCTCTCCGCGCCGGACGCGCGGGACGACGCGCAGACCGCCCGCGTCGAAGCGCTGTGGAAGGCGCAGGACGATCACATCGTCAAGAAGAACAAGCGCGTCGATTTCCTCGAGAAGACCAGCGACAGGTTCACGACCACCCTCGTGCTCGCCGCGCGTAAGCAACCGCGCGACACCTTCCTCCTGATTCAGGGCGACTACACCCGGCCCGATGAGAAACTCCTGCCCGGCGTGCCCGAAGTCTTGAACGACCTGCCCGCCGATGCCGGTGCGTCGCGCCTCGACCTCGCCCAATGGCTCGTCTCCCCGCAGAACCCGCTCCTCGCGCGCGTCACCGTCAACCGCTTCTGGCAGCGCTTCTTCGGCAAGGGCATCGTCGAAACCGAGAACGACTTCGGTTCGCAAGGCCTGCTACCGACTCATCCCGAACTGCTCGACTGGCTCGCGGTGGAGTTCCGGGAGAACGGCTGGCAAGTGAAGCCGCTCCTCAAACAGATCGTGATGTCCTCCGTCTACCGGCAGGCCTCCGCCGCGCGCGAAGACCTCCGCGATGTCGACCCCAATAACCAATACCTCGCGCGACAGAACCGTATCCGCCTCGACGCCGAGATCATTCGCGACGCCGCGCTCGCCGCCTCCGGCGCGCTTGATCCCGCCATCGGCGGCCCGGTCGTCTATCCGCCGCAACCCGCCGGCGTCACCAGCCTCGGCCAGCGCGATCGCGGCTGGCCCGTGAGCAAGGGGGGCGACCGCTTCCGCCGCGGCATCTACACCGCCTTCTGGCGCGGCACGCCCTACTACGCGCTCACCGTATTCGACGCGCCCAACGCGCAGGAGGCCTGCACCCGCCGCATACGATCGAACACGCCGCTCCAGGCGCTGACCCTGCTCAACGACGAGGCCTTCTTCGAACTCGCCGAAGAACTCGGCAAGCACCTCGCCGCCGATACGGATACCCCGGTGGTAGACCGCATCGCCGATGCCTTTCTCCGCTGTCTCGCGCGCACGCCCACGCCCGCGGAGACCGCCATCCTCGTGAAACTTCACGACACCCAGCGCGCGTCCTTTAAGGAGACCCCCGCCGACGCCACCGCGATCCTCGGCGAGGAAGTGGGGGAGAGCGCGGCGGACGATGCGGCGTGGGTCATGGTCGCGCGTGCGATGCTGAACCTCGACGAATTCGTGACCCGGGAGTGAGTACATGACGCCCGATGAAATGATTGTGGAAGAAGCCTACCAGCGCGAGCTGCAACGCATCACGCGTCGGCACTTCTTCCGCGACTGTGGCGTGGGTCTCGGCGCCATGGCCCTCGGCGCCATGGCTTCGGGCAAGGCACAGGCCGCCGTCCCCAGCGCCGTCGACGCAATGGCCCCGCGCAAACCGCACTTCGCGCCGCGCGCGAAGAACGTCATCTTCCTCTTCATGGCCGGCGGCCCGAGCCAGCTCGAACTCTTCGACTACAAGCCCGAGCTCCAGAAGTTTACCAACACCGCGATCCCCGCCTCCTACCTCGAAGGCCGCCGCTTCGCCTTCATGGATTCCTCCTTCGACATCAGCAAGGTGAAGCTCCTCGGCACCCAGCGCAAGTTCGCGCAATACGGCAGCAACGGCGCCTGGGTCTCGGAATGCCTGCCCTACACCGCGCAGATTGTCGATGACATTTCGATTATCAAGACCCTCAAGACCGAAGTGCCCAACCACGCGCCCGCGAAGATCTTCATGAACACCGGCAGCGCCCAGTTCGGCCGCCCCAGCATGGGCGCCTGGGTCACCTATGGCCTCGGCAGCGAGGCGGACGACCTCCCCGGCTTCGTCGTGTTGCAGTCCGGTCCACGCGGTCCCCGCGGCGGCGCGGTCAACTGGGCCAGCGGCTTCCTGCCCACCGCGCACCAGGGCGTCCCCTTCCGCGGCCAGGGCGATCCCATCCTCAACCTGAGCAACCCCGCCGGCGTGAGCGCCGGCCGCCAGCGCAGCGTCATCGACGCCATCAACGCGCTCAACCGCGAACACCAAAGCGCCACCGGCGATCCCGAGATCGACACCCGCGTCGCCGCCTACGAGATGGCCTACCGCATGCAGACCAGCGCCCCCGAGCTCATGGACATCACCGGCGAATCGCAGGCCACCCTCGACAGCTACGGCATCCAGGAAGGCGAGGCCTCCTTCGGCCGCAACTGCCTCCTCGCACGCCGCCTCGTCGAGCGCGGCGTCCGCTTCATCCAGCTCTACCACACCAACTGGGACCACCACGGCGGCTCCGGCGAGACCCTCACCAAAGACCTCGATCTCGTCTGCAAACAGATCGACCAGCCCTGCGCCGCACTCATCCAGGACCTCAAGCAGCGCGGCCTGCTCGACGATACCCTCGTGGTCTGGGGGGGAGAATTCGGCCGCACGCCCATGGGCGAACTCCGCGACACCATCGGCCGCAACCACCACAACGACTGCGGCGTGATGTGGATGGCCGGCGGCGGCGTCAAGGCCGGCTACATCCACGGCGAGACCGACGAACTCGGCTTCGGCAGCATCGAAAAAGAAGTCCACGTCCACGATCTCCACGCCACCATCCTCCACCTCCTCGGTATCGAGCACACCCGCCTCACCCATCGCTTCATGGGCCGCGACTTCCGCCTCACGGATGTGGCGGGGCATGTGGTGCATGACCTGATTGCGTAGGTCGCGAGCGCGAAGCGGAGCTTCGAGGACAAGTGCGTACCCAAGCAGGAGCTTGGGTGCGAGGTAAAACGGATCGGCCACGCGCGGGAGGGCGAACGTCCCGGCGAGCCGGTTGGAGTACGCGCGTTGTATTAACCGGCTCGTGGGGACACTCGCCCTCCCGAACTGAGTTGTGGCGTGGTCTCCCGACCGCGCCACTCTCATGACCGAAGGTCTCAAGAATAAGGATCCATCCGCTGCCATGCACCGTTTCCTAATCGCCATCCTCATTACCCTCCCCGCAGCCGCGCAAGACTACCGCGCCGCCGCACTTGGTTGCCTCGACAAGCTCATCGAGCACGGCCGCGACCGCTACGGCGAGGTCCACACGCCCATGTTCATGAGCGTCATCGACACGCGCACGGGCGAGGCGCCGCATGAACCCGAGACCCTCGACGCGCTCATCCGCACCGAGGACCGCATGCACCGGCGCAACCCCGGCGGCTGCGATCTGTGGGACGACCAGCCGCTCCTCCGCGCGCTCTATGCCGCATCCCGACTCAGCGGCGACGCGAAATACGCCGCGGCGGCAGACGACTACATCCGCGTCTACTACGAGCGCGCAACGAAAGAGAACGGCCTCCTGTCCTGGGGCTCGCACATCTACTACGACGCCTACACCGACGCCCCCGCCGGGGATCAGGACGGCAAGGGCCTGCACGAGACCCTCGTGCTCCTGCCGGAGTGGGCGGCCATGTACCGCGTTGCGCCCGAGGCCGTCGCGCATCAGATCGACCTCACCTGGAAGTGGCACCTCGCGGACGAAGCGAGCGGTCTCTTTAACCGCCACGACGACCGAAGCAAGGGCTGCGACTTCGCCTTCTTCGGCGACGAGCTTGTTGCCGCCTTCGCCTTCCTTGACGACGCCCGCGATGCACCCGCCTTCGCCGAGCGTGCCCGGCTCGTCGCCAGCCGCCATTGGAACGCGCGCAACCCCGAAACCAATCTCGCGCCCGACGCGCCCAGCACCGGCGATCGCTACGACGCGCACCACTGCTTCACCACGCTGCCCGGCCCCTACGCCGCGCTCCTGCTCGATGCCTGGCAGACCGGCGGCGACACCACCTTCCGCGATCAGGCCCTCGCCCACATCCAGGCCTACAACGACTACGGCTGGGACGCGGAGGCTGGCCGCTTCCGCGGGATGCTCCAGCTCGACGGCACCCCCGTCATGGACCAGCCCAAGGGCGAAGGCTACGACCGTTGGAAACCCACCGGCTACGTCGATACCTGGCGCGCCACCATGTTCTCCTACGAGTTTCCCCTTGTCGCCGCGCAGACCGCCGTCCGCGCCTACGACCTGACCGGCGACCCCGAAGCCCTCACCGCCGCGAAGCGCTGGGCCGAGCACATCCGCAAGGATCTCCCCGTAAACGTCGGCCGCCGCTGGAAAAAGGAACTCCACGAAGCCGTCCCCGCCTGGGCCGAGACCGGCGGCGGCTACGCCGAATGCTACGGCCGCGCCATCGCCTTCTTCCTCGCCCTCCACCGCGCCACCGGCAACGAAGCCGATCGCGCCACCGCGCGGGAAATCGCGGACGATGCGATCGCCAAGCTCTACAAGAACGGCTGGTTCACCGGCCACCCCGCCACGCCCTATTACGAAACGGTGTATGGCGTGCCGACGTTGTTGTATGCGCTGCTGGAATTGGCCGCGCATACGGAGAAAGCGGGGACGAACCCGTGAGGATTCATAGCGTCGTAATCTTTTGCCTGTCGGTGGCCATGCTGCTGAATCCCTCTGCCCGTGCCGACGCCTTTATTGCGCCCTCGTCCGAGCACCCGTGGTACTGGTCCTATCACGGGAAGCCCGTGCTCTTGCTCGGCGGCAGCGACGATGACAATCTCTTTCAATGGCCGACCTCCGACCTTATCGCGCAACTGGATCGTCTCGCCGCCGCGGGCGGCAACGTGATCCGGAACACCATGAGTGACCGACCGGACAAGGGTTTCGAGATCTATCCCTTCTTCCAGCGCGAGGATGGGAAGTACGATCTCAGTCGTTGGAATCCTGCGTACTGGGCGCGCTTCGAGCGGATGCTCGAAGAAACGTCAGCGCGCAATATTTTCGTTCAGATCGAAATATGGGATCGCTTTGACTTCACTGACAGCAGCGGCTGGGACTTCTGGCAACGCAGCCCCTACAACCCCGCGAACAATGTGAACTACGACTACGCGACCTCGGGCTTTGCCGCGCGCTATCCCGATCATCCGGGTACGAACCGGCAACCCTTCTTCTTCACCACGCCGGCACAACAGAACAATGAAGTGGTTTTCCCCTTTCAGAAAGCCTATGTCGAGAAGCTGCTTGCGATCGCGTTGCGCTTCGGGAATGTCCTCTACTGCATCGACAATGAGACCAGCGGCGAGGAAGCGTGGTCCCGCTATTGGGCCGAGTTCGTTGCGACACACGCCGCCGTGCAGGGCCGGCCCGTAGCGATCACGGAAATGTGGGACGACTGGAACCTGCGGGCCGAGCGCCACCGGCGCACCTTTGACCATCCAGAACGCTACACCTTCGTTGATGTATCCCAGAACAACCACAACAAGGGGCAGGAACATTGGGACAATTTCCTTTTTGTCCGTGATTACCTCGCGAAAAAACCGCGCCCGATGAATACGACCAAGACCTACGGGGCCGACGGCAACAAGTTTGGTCACACCGACCAGGATGCAATCGAACGCTTCTGGCGTCACCTGCTTGCAGGTGCGGCGTCCATCCGTTTTCACCGACCGGATGCGGGACTCGGCCTGAATGACAGGGCCGTGGCTGCCATCCGCGCGGCCCGGAAACTGGAATCGAAGATTCCGTTGTGGCGTGTCGCCCCGGCCATGGCACTGCTCTCCGAACGCGATGCGAACGAGGCCTATATTGCTGCGGAAGAAGGTGTGGCCTATGCGATCTACTTTCCCGAAGGCGGCGCAGTGGCGCTTGATCTATCCGGGGCCGCGGGCCGCTTCGACCTTCAGTGGATCGATATCGCGACAGGGGAATGGGGCCCGAAGCAGGAAATCTCCGGCGGCAAGGCGACGCCGCTCGAAGCGCCGGGAGACGGCAACTGGGCCGCCGCAATCACCGCGACACATCCCTAAACGCTACACGGCGTTTACTGCCGAGCCAGCAGCCACCACGTCATCGTCTGCGATACCGTGTCCGCCGCGTCGCGGTGGGCCCAGTGGCCGGCGTCGGGAAGGGTGACGAGGGTGTAGTCTTTTGCCATGTGATCCCAGGTGCCGCTGAGGCCACCGGCGAGGAGCGCGGTGTCCTTGAGGCCGTGGAACTGCAGGACGGGCATGGTGAGCTGGGGCATGAGGCCTTCGGGGACTTCCTCGTAGGGCGCCTTGGGGTAGTTCATGCGGTAGTAATTCATCATGCCGTTGAAGCTGGATCGCTCAAAGGCTTCGAGGTATTTTGGCAGCGCTTCTTTGTCGCCCTGGGCGGCGATACCGGCAAGCAACTTTGCGTTGAGCTTCTCGTGGGAGTCGGGTGCCTGGAAACCCTGTGCGTAGCCCGAGGCTTCCTGCTGGTCGGGGTTGTTCGCGAGTTCGCGCGAGAGGGGCGCAGGGTGGGGGAGATTGACGATGATGAGCTTGTCCACCATCGCGGCCTGCGCCATGGCGAACTGCCAGGCAATCGCGCCGCCCCAGTCGTGGCCCACGATGATCGCCTTCTCCTGGCCCTGATCCTTGATCACGGCCGCGACGTCCCCCAGCAACTTCGGCATCGCATAGTCCGCAGCTTCCTCCGGCTGATCGCTGAGGTTGTAGCCCCGGCAATCCATCGCGGCGACGGTGAAGTCCTCCTTCAGCATGTCCATCTGCGCGCGCCAGGTGTACCAGAAGTCGGGCCAGCCGTGGATGAACAATACCAGCGGCCCTTCACCCGCCGTGACGTAGTGAATCTTCACGCCGTCGTTGTCGGCATAATGATCCGTCACCTCCGCCATCATCTCCGCCGGTACCGGCATCGCCACCAGCAATCCCAGTAGCAGCAGCGTAATCGTAGCGCGCATGACAAGTTCTCCCTTCATAGCTTTCCCGCGAGTATGCCACACGGGCGAACAACCCGGACAGCCACGCGCCCGGTGCGCTCCCAGATGTGGGCAGGTCTCCCGACCTGCCCACTCAATCGACCGCAGGTCTCAAGAAAAAGCTTCATTGTGCATGGGCCTCGTTGTGGGCAGGTCTCCCGACCTGCCCACTCAATCGACCGTAGGTCTCAAGAAAAAAGCTTCGTTGTGCATGGGCCGATTTTCTGCATGTTTGCCCGTGGTACGACGGGGCAGAGCAACCGCAAAGCGCAAACTCGAGTCCAGATCTTTCTCCGTTCTGAGTGCGCATTCCGGGGTGCCGTAGGCAATCTTCCCGAAGCAATCGACTCTCGCGTTCAAACAAGCGCAGCGCGCTTGAATATCCTAGCCCATGATTGACCGTTCCCAAACGGTCAATCATGGGTCCCCATCACAACGGGACAACCGCGGCAGCGGTTGCATAGAGCCCCCTACAAACCGCCGTCTCCCGGAACAGCTTCTTCCCGTCGCGCCTTCGCGGCGAAGGCGTCCATGACCCCGCGGCGGGTGCGGCCGCCGATGGGTTTGCTGGCGTGGGCGTCGCGGACTTTGATGTCGATGTAGCCCGGGCGGCGTTCGTAGTACCAAACCCAGAGGGGCCAGTAGAGGAGTTCGGCGCGGTCGAGGGGGCCGGGGGCGGGGCGCACCCGCCGCCGCCGCTGCCGGAGAATCGCGCGGACGAGTTCTTCGCGGCCCTTTTCTTCGGCTTCGTCGAGGGTCAGGCGGGGGGGGAAGGTGTCGCAGTCGTCCTCGGGCGGGCCGTCGTGGATGCCGCCGTCGGAATCGTCGAAGAGGTTGAAGGAGCCGGACCAGGCTTCGACGATGACCTGGGAGTTCCCGATCTGGCCGGGATACTGGAGCGTGAAATTCAGGAGATAGTAGGGGAACCAGATCCGTTCGAGGCGGGGGAGTTTGTCGTTGGTTTGTGTTGCTTTTGAGCGGAACCGATCCAGAAAGCCGTGCTTTTCAAAGTGCGGCAGCACGTCCTTGGGGTCCGATAATGCGGCGAGGTGGCGAACCTTCACGAATGGCGCTGCTTCGCCTTGTGGCCGCGCCACGCGAAGAACAGTCCGATCCCCAACAGGACGAAGCCGCAGGCGGCGTTCACCAGGCGCGGGAAGGATTCTTCGGCAAAGGCGGTGCCGATAATCACCGGGATCGAAAGTACGGCGATGAAAGCGCCGAGCATGAACATGGTCTCGGCGTCGCGGCGGGCGTGTGGATTTTCTTCGGGGGGTGTCATGGGGCTATTGTTCCTGGAGGCGTAGTGTTTGGAGTTGCCTGCGAATATTCAATTTCCGTAGGCCACTGTCATTCCCGCGCAGGCGGGAATCCAGCGATCGTGCATGGATCCCGTTGGTATCCGTTCGACGATGATTTCGGCGTTTAGCTCGGAATGCGGTTGCGCCTATCGGCGCAGCGTGATTTGTTGGCGCTTCGCGCACTGGATTCCCGCCTGCGCCCCCCTTCGCTGCGGCAGCTTCGGAGGGCTTGCGGGAATGACGCGTTGGGCTCTCCCCCTTCGAAGGGGGATCAAGGGGGATGTAGGTATTGGCGTTACCGCTTAATGGGGATCGAAGCCAGCGCGTCACATCCCCCGCCCGTTGGGCACCCCCTTCGAAGGGGGACAGGGAGGCGTCGTGGCGACGTGCGGGTTTTTCTGCAATGGACATTGGTGCTTCGGACATCCGCATCATTAGAGGTTGAACCAGATGTAGATGGCCACATGCGGCGCCATCGACACGACCGTCCAAAGGCGCAGGTCGTGCCAGGGCTTGTCGCCCGGCGCATCGAGATTGACGTATTCCTTCTTCAGCACAACGCCGACCCAAAGCATGGCCGCGCCGAAAAGACAGACCGCGGAGACAATCCAGAAGAGGGGGGGGATCGGCGTAAAGATCGCATTCGTCGGGTGGAAGATGGTCTGCAGCGGTCCCTGGAAAGTGTTGTTAATCCATTCCTTGAACATCCTATTCGCCTCCCGCGCGCGACTGCAGCACCCGCTGCATCTCGCCGTCTTTCATGACCTGACCAAAGATGAGGCCGCGAATCTTTTCTTCCGGTTCGGGCGGGGTCACGAGGCTGACCAGCACGGTGACGATCAGCGAAAACACAAAGGACCACCACGCCACGAAGAGGAAGGGATCGTCCGACGGGAAGACCCCGTCGGTATTGTTCAGGATCGTCGTGAACATCACCCCCAGCACCAGCCCCGCCAGCGCGCCCCATTGCGTCGCCCGCCGCCAGAGAATGCCCAGCACCAGAATCGCCAGCACCGGCCCCTGGAACATCGACAGCACCGTCTGGATAAAGTCATACATCGTCGCGTACTTGTCGTTCGCGAAGATCGGCGCGAAGAGCGCCGCCGCCACAATGAAGATGACCGTGAACACACGGCCCAGGATCAGCGCCATGCGCGGCGTCATGTTCTTCCCATTCACCATCCGGTGGATGCTGCCATAGATGTCCGTGATCCAGATCGTCGTCGCCGAGTTCAGCGACGAGTCCACACTCGACATCAGCGCCGCAAACAGCGCCGCAAACATCAGCCCCCGCAGCCCCGGCGGCAGAATCTCGCGCATCATCGTCGGCACCGCCATGTCGCCCTGCGGCAGATCCGGGTAGAGGTACACCGCGCACAGCCCCGGTACAATCACCAGCGCGGGAATGAAGACCTTCAGGAAGCCGCCAAAGAGCATGCCGCCCTTCGCGTCCCACTCCGAGCGCGCGCCCAGCGTGCGCTGCACGATGCTCTGGTTGCCCGCCATATAGCCCGTGGCCATCACGATGCCCAGGCCAAACACGATGCCCGTCCACGGATAGGGCGTGGGGGAGTCATGCGGCAGCAACAGCGTAAAGTGATCTTCCTTGCCCGGCATCGCCAGGATCTTCTCCTGCAGCGCCGTCCAGCCGCCCACCTCGTGCAGGCTCAGCAACAGCAGCGCAAAGCCGCCGATGAACATGATGATCAACTGCACCACGTCCGTCATCACCACCGCCGACAAACCACCGGAAAAGGTGTAAATACCCGTAATCAGCGCCATCGCCCAGATGCAGGTGACGATGTCCCAACCCAGAATCGTGTTCATCATCACCGCGGTCAGGTACAGCATCACCGAAAGCATGGTCACCAGCACCAGCCCCCAGATACCACCGTGCATCATCTGCACCGCCGTGTTGTAGCGCCGCCCAAGAAACTCGGGAATCGTAAACACCCCAGCGCGCCAGTAATACGGCACAAAGAGGAACGCCGCAAATACCATCGCCGGCATCGACCCAATCCAGTCGAAGTTCGCCGCGGCGATACCATAGGTATAGCCCGCGCCCGACGTCGCGATGAAATCCGTCGCGCCAATGTCACTCACCACGATCGACATGCCAATCGCCCAGAAGGGCAATGCACGCCCCGCGACGAAGAAGTCCGCGGAGTCCTTCACATAGCGGCCGAAGAAGGTGCCCAACACGAACACCCCGATTACATACACCAGAATGATCGTGTAATCGATCGCCGTCAGCGAGGTATAGACGACCTCTGCGCTCTCTCCCATACTTCCCTTCCCCTGCGGTTAGTTGGCCTGTTTCGTCAGTATCGCGATCTGGCCGCGGTGATAGGCATCGTGATTCACCATCTGCATCAGCGCCACCTCGTTGCTCGAAAAAAATGCGCGCAGCGGCTCCGGCACCCGGCCCTTCAGCGGCGCCGGTAGTTCGTCATCCGAAAGGGTC
>JAUIKJ010000013.1 GCA_030430835.1 Candidatus Hydrogenedentota bacterium | reverse complement strand
TAGGCGCCCAGTTCCAGCGACACGGGGATCCGCAGCGTAATCCATTCGACCACGGTGCGGCTGGGTTTCTTAAAAGACGGCCCAAGGTCGCCTTGTACCACGCCGACGAGATAGTCCAGGTATTGCTTCCACAGCGGCGCGTCGAGGTTGTAGGCCTTCTCGAGCTGGCGCATGACCTCCGGCGAGACCGCGCGTTCCATGTCGAAGGGACCACCGGGAGCGAGGCGCACCAGGAAGAAGGTAATCGTGATCACGGCGAGCAGCACCGGGATCAGCGCGAGCGTACGTTTGAGGATAAAAAGAAACATGATGACTTCGCCGCGTATTGTGTCACGCGGTGACGCACGCGTCCAATGGGCGGGGTTTGTCCGATCCCACGGGTCGGTGCTATCGTTTCGCTCTCGTAGTACGGAACGCTCTGGAAGACTTCCGGCCTTGTGCCGTAGGGGGGAACGATGACGCGATACACTTGCCTTGGAATGCTGGTCCTGATGCTTGCAGCGCCTTTCGCGGCGGTGGCCGAAGATGCGCCGGGCACGGAAGATCACCCGCTGATCACACGCTATCCGGAGTCCGAGATTACCTGGCAGGACGTGCAGGAGTTTCAGGCCTACAAGATCGCCGTCGGGCCCGTGACGGGATACAAGGCCATCGACGAATGGGTGGAGACGGCGGGCAAGATCACGCGCACGAATTATGGCCTCGACGGGATCCGCAGTTATTACGAGGTCTTCGCGAACTACAAGAGCGCGCTGGAAAAGGGCGGGTTCAAGATTCTCGCCGACGGCGGATCCGATACCCGCGCCGGTACCGACGTCGGTAGCCGCCAGTTCCTGAACGTGCACTACGCGGCGAACCCGGCGCCGCCCGGCAGCAGCAACGTCTTGAACGGTTCCGCCACTTCCGGCGGCGCCGCCTATCTCGCGGCGAAGCTCGCGCGGCCGCAGGGCGACGTCTTTGTCGTACTCACCGCGGCGCAATACCGCGAGGACCGCATCGAGACCATCGTCGACATCATCGAAGTGCAGGCGATGGAAGACGATCTCGTCTTCGTCGATGCCGAGGCCATGTCAAAGGACATCACCAATTTCGGCAAGGTCGTGCTCTACGGCATCAACTTCGAGCACGACAAGGCGGCCATCATGGCGGAATCCATGCCGGTCGTCGCGGAGATCGCGAAGCTGCTGGAGAACCGGCCGGATCCCCCCGCCGACCTCGTCGGGCATACCGACGGCACCGGCAGCCTGGACTACAACCTGAAGCTATCGAAGGACCGTGCCGCCTCCGTGGTCAAGGTGCTGATTGATGATCACGGCATCGCCGCCGACCGCCTCGATCCCCATGGTGTCGGCCCGCTGGTTCCCGTCGCCGCAAACGGCGAAGACGACGGCAAGGCCAAGAACCGCCGCGTGGAATTGGTCGAGCGCTAGTCCGCGGATGAACGGTATCGGCTCGCTGGCAGTACCGGAACGCGTACAGACCACCGTGTCACACGGGTCACCTTGTGACTACGGCGCACTCTGTCCGTTCGGCGCACCCGGTCATTTCGACCGGAGGGAGAAATCTTAAGACCTCTCCCTTCGGTCGCGGTGACAGGCGGATAGGTCATGGCTGTGTTCCTCAAGGCCCTGGATGCCGCTTTCCTCTTGTGAATTCCGCGGATCTCGTTTAACATGAGCGTTTCGTCAGGATTCAATGAGAAACGGGAAGCAATGAAAAAGCTGGCCAAGATTCTGGTTGTGCTTGTGGTCGTGCTGGTCGCCGTCGGCGGGATCGCCTATGCGGCGCTGCTGCGGCAGATCGATCAGCGCGTAGTGGGGGAGTATTTCGACTCGGACGGGATTCGTATCCACTACACCGACGAGGGCAGTGGCGAGCCGGTGATTCTGGTACATGGCTTCGCCGCCAACGCCGACATGAATTGGCGGCAGCCGGGGGTAATCGATGCGCTGTCGAATGATTACCGGGTTATTGCGGTCGACAACCGCGGCCACGGCCTGAGCGACAAGCCGCACGATCCGGAAGCCTATGGTGCGGCCATGGCCGAGGACATCGTCCGGCTGATGGATCATCTCGGGATCGAGAAGGCGCAGGTGGTCGGCTATTCCATGGGTGCGTTCATTACGCTCAAGCTGATCGCGATGGCGCCCGAGCGGCTCATCAGCGCCGCCCCCTGTGCCGCGGGCTGGCAACTGCCGGACGAGGAAAACCTGAAGTTTATCGATACGCTGGCGACCTCGCTTGAGACGGGTCAGGGCTATGGTCCGCTGATCGCGCGCATCACCCCGGCAGGCCAGGAGCCGAACCCGATGCTATCGGTTTCCAGCAACCGGGTCCTGCGGTACGCGAATGATGATATCGCGCTGGCGGCGGTGGTGCGGGGCTTCGCGGGATTGGTGGTGACGGAGGCGGAACTGCGGGCCAACCAGGTACCGACCCTGTCCATCGTGGGGAGCATCGACCCCCTGCGCGACGGCATCGACAAGATGACAGGGGTGATGGCGAATCACGAAGTCATCTTCGTCGAGGACGGCGACCACATCAGCACGGTGCGTGATCCGCGCTTTCTGGAAGCCTTGCGGGCGTGGCTAGAGAAACACGGCGAAACATCTGAACATGAATCCGAGACGGTCGCCGCCATCGCGGATGCGGCCTGACCACGGGAGGCGCCATGAAGCGCGCATTGAAGATTTTATCCATTACGTTGGTGGCGGTGTTTCTGACCGGAACGGCGGGAACACTCTACATCACGCACCGCACGGAGGGGGCCTACTTCGACTCGAAGGGCCAGCAGATTCATTATACGGACGAGGGGGAAGGGACGCCGGTTATTCTGGTCCACGGCTTCGCCGTGAACGCGGACATCAACTGGCGGCGCCCCGGGGTAGTGAAGGCGCTGGCGAAGGACCACCGCGTAATCACGCTCGATTGCCGGGGGCACGGGCTGAGTGCGAAGCCGCACGAAGCCGTGCACTATGGCAAGGAGATGGTGGACGACATCGCGCGCCTGATGGATCACCTCGAGATCGAGAAGGCGCACCTGGTGGGTTATTCGATGGGCGGCTTCATCACACTGAAGTTTACCGAGCAGTATCCGGAGCGCCTTTACTCGGCGATTCCCTGCGCCTCCGGCTGGGACACGCTGGCGGGCGAGAGCGCGGAGCTGGTGAAGGCGATCGTGGCGTCGATCGAGAAGGATGGCCGCTTCGATCCGATCTCGCACCGCCTGGATCCCACGCACCACGCAAACGCCTTCAAGTTGGCGGCGGCCAACTTTTTCATTCGCTCCGCCAACGACGTGGATGCGGTGGTCAATGTCTTCCGCGGTTTCGGCGACTTTGAGGTGGCCGAAGCAAATCTGCGCAAGAACGCAGTGCCGACCCGGTTGATCGTGGGTACGAAGGACGGCATCCGTGACATGAGCGAGAAACTGGACGGGGTGATGACGGCGCACGAGACCTACTACGTCGAGGGCGGCGATCACATCACCACGATTCTTATGCCCGCCTTCATTCGCGGTATCCGCGAATTCATCGCCGCCAACGAACCGGCGGCCGATGCGGCCACGGTCGCGGCAGTGGAGTAGCAACATGCGACGTAAATTACTGATTGCGGGAGGGGCCCTGACGGGAATGCTGGTGATTGCGGTGGTGGCCGCGGTGGGTTTCCTGAATTACCTGACGATGCGGACGCCCGGCGAGTACTTCGACTCCGACGGTGCGCGGCTCTATTACACGGTGCAGGGCGAGGGCGAGCCGGTCGTCTTGATTCATGGCCTCGCGGCACAGGCGGACATCAACTGGCGGCGCAACGGCGTGGTGGACCGGCTGGCGAAGGAGTTCAAGGTCATCACCTTTGACCTGCGCGGCCATGGGCTGAGCGAAGTATCGCACGATCCCGCGTTCTACGGGGTTCAGATGGTGGAAGACGTGCCGCGCCTGCTGGACCATCTCGGCATCGAGAAGGCGCATGTCGCGGGCTATTCGCTGGGCGGGTTCATTACGCTCAAGCTGTTGACCCTGCATCCAGACCGCGTGCAGAGTGCGGCGCTCTGTGCCGCGGGCTGGAAAGACCCGGCGGATCCCGAGGAGTTGCTGAGTCCCTATAGCCCGCCGCCGCCCGTGGCCGCCGCCATGCCTGCGGTTCGGCCGGCCTATGCGTCTGTGTTGCCTGCGCCATGGCAGCCGCTGCACCTGGCCTTCGGCATCTCGGATCTACGTGGCTATGTCCGCGAGCGCCTGGGCGATCCGAAGGGCTGGAAGGCGAGCAAGAAGAACATCTTAGAGTTGGGGGTGTCGCGGGACGCACTCGAAACAATCAATACGCCCATCGTCTGCTTCATGGGTTCAGCCGATGGCCTGCGCCCCTATGGAGACGCGCTGCGCGACAATCTTCCAGGTGTGGAATACGTGAAATTGGATGGTGCGAACCACATCACCACGGCGATGCGTGGCGAGTTCAAGGACAGGTTGCAGGAATTCTTCAGGCAACACCCGATGACCGACGGCGTCGTCGCGGCTAACTGAGTGCCTTCCGGGCGCGGCCGACGAAGGTCCGTTCGCTCGCGTAGGTCATGCGCTGTTCTGCTTCGGTGGGACTGAGCCAGGCCGGACCGAAGCGTGCTTCTTCCTCGTGCGTCGGCTGCGGCGCGTCCCGGTGTTCCGAGTGGAGCCACATGAGGAAATAGCGCTCGTCGCGCGTGTGCTGGCGTCCCTGGAACGCAAAGGCGCTCCTCGCGGTGCCCAGGTCCATCACGATCTCGACCCCGCCGAAACCGGACTCCTCGTGTACTTCGCGGACCGCCGCCTGCTCCGGTGATTCCCCCGGATCGATGTGTCCCTTGGGCAGGCGCACCTCATGCACGCTCGCGCCGTTTCGGGTGACATCGCGCTCCAGCACGAGGATCTGGCCCTGCGCATTAAACACCACGCCCCCGGCGGTCTTGTGGTGCTTCGTGCTCACCGGGTGGTCAGTGCGTTACGCGCGGCGAGGGCCGCCGTGCGCGCCTCGTCGATGGTATCGGCCAGCGCCGTCAGGTGTCCCATCTTCCGTCCGGGCCGCGCTTCCATCTTGCCATAGAGGTGCAGCTTCACATTCGGCACCGCGCAGGCCGCGGCCCAGTTCGGTTCGCCCTCGGCCCAAAGGTCGCCCAGCAGATTCGCCATCACGCCGGGGCGCAGGCGATCCGTCGCGCCCAGCGGCAACCCGCAGACGGCACGAAGCTGCTGTTCGAACTGGCTCGTGATGCAGTTGTCGAAGGTCACATGGCCCGAGTTGTGCACACGGGGTGCAAGTTCATTGACCAGCAACTTGCCATCGCGGGTAATGAAAAACTCGACACACAGCACGCCGACCACGTCCAGCGTCTCGAGGATACCCCGTGCGATCTCGACCGCCTCGGCCTGCAGCGCGACATCAAAGGAGCCGGGGTCCAGGGTGAGGTCGAGAATATGGTTCTGGTGATTGTTCTCGAAGAGCCCGAAATGGGCGAAGCTTCCATCCACCCCCCGGGCCGCAACGACCGAAGCCTCGTGCGCGAAATCGACGAAGGCCTCGAGCACCCCCTCCGCGCCGTCCAGCGCGATCCAGGCGTCCTCCACGTCGTCCGGTGTGTTGATCCGGCTCTGGCCCTTGCCGTCGTACCCCCAGCCGGCGGTCTTCAGGACACAAGGAAAACCCAGTTCCGTCACACCGCGAAGGAGATCCGCGTGCTGGTGAATCGGACGGAAGTCCGGCAGAGGAAAGCCGTGCTGCTCGAGAAAACGTTTCTCGCGCAGCCGGTTCTGGGTGACGTGCAGGACACTGCCGTGTGGCCGCACCGGCGCGCATTCCGCGGCCGCATCCGTCGTGGCCGACGGCACGTTCTCGAATTCAAAGGTGATGACATCCACCTTCGAGGCGAAGGCGCGCACCTTGGCGAGATCATCGTAGTCGCCGATCCATTCTCGGTCGGCGATCTGGCCCGTGGGGGTGTCGGTATCGGGGCTGTAGGTATGCACGCGGTAGCCCATGCGGCGGGCCTTGATGGCGAACATGCGGCCCAACTGGCCGCTACCGAGGACGCCAATGGTGCCCCCCGGAAGAATTACTCGTTGCACGGCAGTACATCCTCGCGCACACGCGCGGTCTGCTTCTCGCGGAAGTCCTGGAGGGCGGCACCAATCTCGGGATACTTGTTCGCCAGGATCGAAGCGGCGAGCAGGGCGGCATTGGTCGCACCGGCCTTGCCGATGGCCAGCGTGCCGACGGGCACGCCCGCGGGCATCTGTACGATCGACAGCAGCGAGTCCTTGCCACTGAGCGCCTTGCTCTGCACGGGCACCCCCAGTACGGGGAGGGTGGTGTGTGCCGCGGTCATGCCGGGCAAATGCGCTGCACCGCCGGCCCCGGCGATGATCACTTCGATGCCGCGGCTGGCGGCGGTCTGGGCGTATTCGGTCATGCGAACCGGGGTACGGTGCGCCGAAACAATCTCGCATTCGTGCGGTATGTTGAGGAGTTCAAGCGTCTCGTGGGCATGCTGCATCGTGTCCCAATCGGACTTGCTGCCCATAATGACGCCGACGAGAGCGCCGCTCGGCTTGCTCATATTGGAATCCAATGTGGTTGGCATAGGGGTGAGTGTTCAGGAAAAAAAGCAGTGTAGCGAAGAAAGACGCCGAATCCAAGATGCCAATGCCGCCGCCCGGCGCAGCGCTTCCCGGCTCGCATATGCGGGGTATGCCTGATAGAATTCCCGGTTCTCGTAAGGAACATGCTATGCGCACATTGATATTCGGAGCGAAGGGCCAATTGGGCCGGCAGTTACAGAAGGTCTTCAGCACCGCGGGCGAGGTCCATGTGGCCGATCTGCCCGAGGCGGACATCCGGGACGACCAGTCGATTCAACCACTTTTCGAGCGCGTCTCCCCGGAACTGGTGATCAATGCCGCGGCCTACACGGATGTGGAAGGTGCGGAAGACAATCTGAAAGATGCCTTCCTCGTGAATGAGACCGGTGCACGGAATGTCGCCGAACTGGCTGCGCACCACCGGGTTCCGGTCATTTACTTCAGCACGGATTTCGTCTTCGACGGAAGCAAGGACACGCCCTATCTGCCGGAAGACCCGGTGGCGCCGCTGAGCATTTACGGGCGATCCAAGGCGGCGGGCGAACAGGCCACGCGACGGGCGAATTCGCTGCATTTTATCTTGCGCACGGCCTGGCTCTACGGGCCGGGCGGCAACAACTTCGTGGAGAAGATTCTCCGGGCCGCGGCGGAGCGGGACCATCTGCAGGTGGTCGAGGACGAGATCGGCTCGCCCACGCACGCCCTCGATCTGGCGGAGGCGGCCTTCTACCTGTCGCGAACCAAGAAATACGGTGTCTACCATGCGGTGAACAGCGGCGCGGTATCCCGCTGCGATTTTGCGCGGGCCATCGTGAACGCGGCGGAGCTCAACACGCGCATCGAAGCCTGCGACGCCAGCGTCTATCCCACCAAGGCACCACGCCCGACGTATGGCGTGCTCGATGGTGCGGCACTGGAACGTGCCACAGGGCAGAAGATGCGGCCGTGGAAGGAAGCACTGATCGACTACCTCCAAAATCGGGAAGAGAACGCATGAAGAAGATTATGGTCACCGGCGGGGCGGGCTTCATTGGGTCGGCCTTCGTACGCTGGGAACTCGCACAGCACCCCGACCTCCACATTGTTACCTTCGACAAGCTGACCTACGCGGGGAACCTGGACAACCTCAAGGACGTAGATCCCGCGCGACACACCTTCATCCAGGGCGATATCGCGGATCGTGAAGCGGTGCTGGCGGCGGCGGAAGGCTGCGACGCGATCGTAAACTTTGCCGCGGAATCCCATGTGGACCGGAGCATCCTGGGCGCGGACGAATTCCTGGAAACCAACGTGCGCGGGGTCTACAACCTCGCGGAATCCGCAAAAACCCTAGGCACCGCGCGGCTGCTGCTGGTATCCACGGACGAGGTCTATGGCAGCATTGAGTCGGGCTCCTTCTCCGAAACGGATCGCTTGAATCCGCGCAATCCCTACAGTGCGGCGAAAGCCGGCGGCGACATGATCGGCCTCTCTTACTTCAGCACCTTCGGGCTGCCGGTCCTGGTGACGCGCGGTTCGAACACCTACGGACCCTACCAGTATCCGGAGAAAGTGCTGCCGCTCTTCGTGACCAATGCGGTAGACGACGAGCCCCTCCCGCTCTATCAGGGCGGCGAGCACAACGTGCGCGACTGGCTCTATGTGGATGATCATGCACGCGGTATCGACTGTGTGCTGCGTCTGGGCACCCCGGGCGAGATCTACAACCTCGCCGGTGGCAACGAGCGCGAGAACATCACGCTGACCCGCCGCATCCTCGAACTGACCGGCAAAGACGAATCGCTCATCAAACTGGTGCCGGACCGTCCGGGCCACGACCGGCGCTATTCCATCGACGCCACCAAGGCCCACGCGCTCGGTTGGAAACCGGAGATGGACTGGAACGAAGGCGTGGCGCAGACCGTGCGCTGGTATCAGGACAACGAATGGTGGTGGCGCAAGATCAAGTCCGGCGAATTCCGCGCGTACTACGCACGGCAGTATGGCACCGTAAAGTAGGACCACTGCCTGTGCGCACGGGCCTGTTAATCCCCACAGAATTATGTGACAATGCCGCCTTTGGGGTAGACACGCAAATGCGCTGTCCCATTGAGTAGCCGTGCTTCGAAGCTGGAAGGGGAACACCGTGCTTCGAAGGGGACACCGCGCCATTTGCGGCGCGTGGGAGGAAGCCATGATCACAGGCCGTACACGTTCCGTTTTTCTGGGGATGCTATCGATGGCGTTGTGCGCCGGAAACGCGCACGCGGGCGAGAACTCTGTATTGTTCTCCACCATCGGGGGCGTGGTGAGTCCGTCGCCCTACGGGGTATCCAGCCAGAATTTTACCGACGTTCCCGACTACTTCACGGCGGCCGCCGACGACTTCACGATTCCCGTGCAGGATGGATCCTGGCGGATCGAATCGGTGGATGTGCTGGGAACCTACACCGGTGTCGGCGGGGACCCAACGACGGCCGACAGCATCAATGTCTATATCCTCGGCGACGATGGCGGTCTGCCGGATACCACCAATCTGGCTGCGAGGAGTATCTACGCCTACGAGAACGGGGCCTTTGTGAATCCGGGCGCGGGCAGCTTCCAGATTACCTTGCCCGAGGACGGCGTGGTTCTCCCGGCCGGCACGTATTGGCTGTGTGTTCAGGTCAATCAGGGCGGTGGCCAGTGGTTCTGGACCGAAAGCGCCCAGGCGGCGAACTCCGGCGTCGCGAATGGCAATGAAAGTGCCTGGTTCGAGAGCCAGACCTTCATCGCGGGGGGCGCGTGCACTGGCGCCTGGGGCAGCCGGGTTTCCACATGCGGAGTCGGTGAAGCGGACAATCCGCCACCGGAGCTGGACCTCGGCTTTGCCTTGAACGGAAGCATCGCAAACTGCCGTCTGTATGCCGACTTCGAAGGCGTCGCGCTACCGGCCGGCTGGTCGACGATCGATAACGACGGCAACAACGATGCCAACGCGCGCCCGGATAGTTGGTATCTGGACTATTGGGTAAGCGCCGGCATGCAGACGGCGCACTATTGCCCGGAGATTGCGAATAACCAGTCGGTGCACAGCAGTTCCTGGTTTACGCCGGCGGGCCAGGCGGACAACTGGCTGATCTCGCCGGAGATTACGCTTGGAGCGAACGACACGCTGCGCTGGTTGGCGACCGCCTTCGAGTCGCAGCCGTTTCAGGATGGCTATGAAGTGCGCATCTCTACGACGGGCAGCGACATTGCCGACTTCATGAGCACCCCGGCACTCTTCTCCATCGCCAGTGAAAATGTGGGCTGGGTAGAGCGGAGCATTGATCTGACGGCCGCCGGGTACGCGAACGCGACCTGCCGGATCGCCTTTCACCACAATGCGAACGATGACAACGTGATCGTCATCGATGAGATCGCTGTGGGCGACGAATGCCCGATCACGATGTGCGCAACCGAAGGAGAAGGGGAGGGCGAGGGCCAGCCGAACGAGGCCTTCGATTGCGACGGCGCGATGGTTGCGGACAATCTCGGCACGGCGGCGGGAACGGCGATTCAGATCAACTACCGGGATGCCGACTTCGGCGGTGTGGGTGGCGACCTCACCTTCATCGTGCCGCATCCGGCGGGTACGGACGAGATTCGTATCCAGAGCAGCGACGGTTACGATGGGACGCACGCGGCGGAGGCCGGCACCCAGACCAACATTGTCTTGAATACGCAGGGTGACGCCACGCCGGACCCGGATGAGCGTTCCACGACATACACCATCACGCTGATCAAGGAGGCTGCCGAGGGCGCGGCCTGCACCGTGACGACGACCTGGGCGGCGGCATCGTGCAACATCACCTTCGATCCGGCGGCACCGGCAATCGGGCAGAGCGTGAACGTCAATGTGGAATTGGTGAACGCGAAGCCCGACGCGACCGACACCGTGGCGCAGCTCACGGCCGATGCGCCCAACTGGGCGGGCGTCGTGAACCTGAGCTCCCTGAATCCCAGTTCCGTGGCAGGCAATACGGTTTCCTACACCCCCGCCACGAACATTGCCAGTTTCGCAGCGGGCGATGCCGGGGCGTACAACCTCGGCTTTTTGAGTGTGGGCGGCATTGGCAACACGACCCGTTGTACGGCCACGCTCGCCGAGGGCACCGGCGAGGGCGAAGGCGAGGGCGAAGATGTCGGCGGGGGGCTCCATACGGCAGACCAGAACGGCAACCTGTTAATTAGCCTTTCCGAACTGCTGCGCGTAATCCAGTTCTACAACTCTGCAGGGTTTTCCTGCGCGGATCCACCGGCCTCCACGGAGGACGGCTACCAGCCGGGCCCGGGGGGGATGGCCTGTGCCACGCACGCGTCGGACTACAACCCGCAGGATTTCCAGATCAATCTCAGTGAATTGCTGCGGTTGATCCAGTTCTTCAACAGTGGTGGCTATTACGCGTGCCCGGGCGCCGTGCCGCCCACGGAGGATGGTTATTGTCCGGGCCAGCCCTAGCCGTGGGGCCCGGTGTCTGGCCGCAATTTGAATAGCTACAATCGACAAGGAGAGAGTTGACGTGACAAGATCAGGTTCTTTTTTTGTTCGTATTCTGGTCATAGCGTTGCTGGCCGTATTCGTTGCCTGCGGTGCCATCGCGGCGCCCGGCGATCTGTCGGGCTTCCAGGTGATTCTGGAAGATGAGGGTATCAGCGGCCTGGAAGGTGCTCAGTCGGCCTTTGTGTCGCCGGATGGCCGGCACCTGTATGTGCGTATGCTGCTGGATGACACCCTCGCGCTGTTCGCTATCAGTCCGGACGATGGGTCGCTGACGTGGCTCAAGACCTATACGGACGGTGTAGATGGCGTGTATCAACTCGATTCACCGGAGTATCCGGCCTTCAGTAGCGACGGGCGCTTTCTCTACATGTCCGCCTCGAGTTTGGCCGCCAACAGTGTGGGGGTCTATAGCCGCGACCCCGTTTCCGGGGAACTCACCCCCATCCAAGTACTGATCGAAGGCGAGGGTGGCATTTATAATCTGACCCGCCCAAAGGCCTGTGTACTGTCGCCGGACGAGCTGCACCTGTATGTCGTCGGTGGCGCCTCTGACAGCATCGCCCATTTCACGCGCGATCCACAGCTTGGCACCTTGACCTTCGTGAACAGTGTGCTCTCCGGAACCTATGACTTTGAGGAACTGGAGTCGGGGCAGGAACTCGTCATGGCGCCGGATGGCAAACACCTCTATTTCCTCGCGTCGGGGGCGAACAATGCGCTTGTGGCGCTTTCGCGCGATCCGGGTACGGGCGAACTGTCGCACGTGGCGGCGTATACGGGTGCCGACACTGGACTGGAGGACTGGGCCCTGCTGGGAAGTATTGCCATGGGACCGGAAGGCAATCAGGTCTATGTGACCGAATTCTTCAATGACAAGATCTACGTCTTTGACCGCAACACGACGAGCGGCGCCCTGACTCTTTCTCAGGTCGTTTCTGAAACCGATGCCGCCGTCGAAGGCATCGAGGGTGCGGGGGAGATGGCCTTTACGCAGGATGGCACGACGATGCTGGTGTCCGGGTTCGCGGACAACAGCGTGGCGGCCTTCAGTCGCAATACGACGACGGGCGCGCTGACTTTCGATACGGCCATTGTCCAGAATGCACCCGCGACGGACGGGCTGGAGCGGGCAACCTCGGTGGTCTTCGGCCCGGAGGATGCTTATTTCTACACGGTATCGCAGGAAGATCCCTACGCCATCGGCCAATTTTCCTTCAGCGATGCGAAGAGCACCCTGGCCTTTGTTGAGGTGTACCGCGAGGGCGATCAGGCAGCAACGGATCTGGATCAATCGTTGTGCGTCGCAACCAATCCGAGCGGTGAATTCGTCTATCGCGTTACCTACACCGGCTCGGCGATCGCAATTTTCCGCCGCGACTTCGGCACCGGCACCCTGCGTTTCGTCGAGTCCGTCACTGCGGCAGCCAACCCGGGGCAGGGGCTTCTCGGCGTAACGACCATCGCAATCTCCGACGATGGGAAGCACCTGTATACGGCGGGTTCCGATGACAATGCCGTCGGCGTGTTCCTGATCGACCCGGCGGACGGCACCCTCGATCTGGTACAGACTGTGGTCGACGACATCGGTCTGGTCACCGCACTGGGTGATGTGCGGCACCTCGACGTCTCGCCCGATGGCAAGAGCGTATACGCCGTGAGCCGAACGGATGACGGCCTCGTCAATTTCGATCGTAGCCCGTTGACTGGGGCCCTCACCTTCAACGAAGAGTTCGCCAATATTTCCGGGGGCATTCGCAGTCCCACCGTGGTCGCGGTGGCGCCGGACAACAACCATGTATACGTTGGCGGCGAAGACTCGATCCGCGCGTACTCCCGCGACACCGACACCGGCAAACTGACGCTCACTGGTGAGACGACACAGGGCGTTGGCGGCGCGAATGGGATTAACCTCGTCTACGATATCGATATTTCCAGCGACGGCAAGTTCTTGTACTGCGTGGATATCCGGAGCTATGGCGGCCTTTCTGTCTATGAGCGCAACTTGGTATCGGGTACAATCGTGTACGTAGACATGATCGCCAATGCCCGACGCGGCGATTTCTTGCCGCTAGACGAACCGACGTCCGTGGCGATCTTGCCCAACGACGAAAAGGTGTACCTCAGCGACACGGGTGCCTCACAGATCCTAATCTATGACCGCAATCCGGTTTCGGGCGTCTTGACGCAGACCGGTACCGTAACGGAAGCGGACTGGAATCCGTTGGCGGAGCCCATGGGGATGGCTGTCGCACCAGACGGGGCATTCCTCTACGCGGCATCGCGCAAAATATCCGCCCGCTTCCACGTTCTCTCGATCGAGGCTGCGGCGGCTGAAGGTGAAGGCGAAGGTGAGGGCGAAGGTGAAGGTGAGGGCGAAGGTGAAGGTGAGGGGGAAGGTGAAGGTGAAGGTGAGGGTGAGGGTGAAGGTGAGGGCGAAGGTGAAGGTGAGGGCGAAGGTGAGGGTGAAGGTGAGACCTGTGAAGTCGGCGAATACCACACGGCGGATCAGGATGGGGACAACAACATCAATCTGAGCGAGTTGCTGCGGGTTATCCAATTCTTCAATTCAGCGGGATTCGGCTGCGCGCCGGGGACTGAGGATGGCTACGCCCCGGAAGATCCGGACCAGGATTGTTGTCCGCACCTGTCCGACTACAACCCGCAGGACTGGAGCATCAGCCTTTCGGAGCTACTCCGCCTGATCCAGTTCTACAACAGCGGCGGTTATTTCTTCTGCCCCCTGGCCGACCCGCCGACCGAAGACGGTTTCTGCCCGGGGACGATATAGCCGTCCGGTGCCGTGAGCCAAGCATCTGCCCGGCCTCCTTTTGGGGGCCGGGCTTTCCTCTTTATTCTTCGTGCGTTTCTTGCCCGCTTTGGCGGCTTAATGCTATGATTTCGCCTTCCTGCGGGCGTAGTCCCGGGGTATCTTGCAGCAGATTTTTGACCCTCGATGATTGCGGGGGTTTCCCTTGATTCCGCGCTGAGGCACGACCGTGGCCCAGGAAAAAACCGAAGGTGTGGTCCTGCGTGGCACGGACTTCAGTGAGACGAGCCGGGTGGTGACGCTCCTGACGCCGGATCGTGGGCGGGTGACGGTAATGGCGAAGGGGGTGCGGCGCAAGGGCAGCGCGTTGGCCGGGGTGCTCGACACCTTTCACCGGGTCGAGTTCGTCTACTACTGGAAGGCCGGGCGCGAGGTACAGACCTTGGCGGAGGCGTCGGTGGCGGATCGCTACCCACAGTTGAAGTCGGATTTTGAACGCGGCGCCTGGGCGGCCTTTCCGCTGGAGATTGCCGGGCGGCTGGCACACGACAACGAACCCTCGGCGCCACTGTATGCCGCGCTGGTGCGGGGGCTGGAGGGTATGAACCGAAGCCGGGTACCGGCCCGCGCGCATGCGGTTTGGCAGGCGCTGCAGTTGCTGGGTTCCGCAGGGTTTGCTCCGGAGTTGGGCCAGTGCCACGCCTGCGGCAATGTGATCGGCGATGCAGCGGGCTTTACCTGGGATGGCGGGGTGGTATGCGGCACCTGCCGCGCGGATCGGCGGCTGACGCCGAAGTTGCTCGCGGCGTTGCGGCGGATCGCCGCGGCGGAAGCGGCCTGTCCGGCGGACACGGACATGCCGGAGTTGTATAAGTTGATTCGGCAGTATGCGGCCTACCAGCTCGATACGGGCTTCAAGAGTACGCGTGTGCTGGACGAGTTGTTCGGATAGGTCGGCAACGCAACGATACGGGCCATGATTTCACAAGAACGCATACGAAACTTCTGCATCATTGCGCACATCGACCACGGCAAGTCGACGCTCGCGGACCGGCTGCTGCAGGTGACGCAGACCATTGACGCGCGTAACCTGAAGGAGCAGACGCTCGACACGATGGAGATCGAGCGCGAGCGCGGGATTACGATCAAGTCGGTTGCCGTGCAGATGCGCTACACCGCGAAAGATGGTCACGAGTATATCCTCAACCTGATCGACACACCGGGTCACGTGGACTTTGCCTACGAGGTCTCCCGCAGCATGGCGGCGTGCGAAGGCGCGCTGCTCATCGTCGATGCGGCGCAGGGCGTGGAAGCGCAGACCCTGGCCAACGCCTACAAGGCGGTGGAGCAGGATCTCGAGATCGTACCCGTGATCAACAAGATTGACCTGCCCGCGGCCGACATCGACAGCGCGAAGGAACAGATTCGGGACGTGGTTGGGCTGGACCCGGATCTCGCGATTCCCGCGAGCGCGAAGACGGGCGTGGGCACGGAGGACATCCTCGAGGCGATTGTGACGCAAATGCCGCCGCCCAGCGGCGCCCCTGCAGCCCCGCCGCGCGCGCTGATTTTTGATGCGGTGTACAACTCCTACCGGGGTGTGGTGGTGTACATGCGCGTGGTGGACGGCCGCTTGGCGAAGGGCCAGAAGATCCTGCTGATGAAGGGCGGGCAGAAATACGAGATCACCGAGATCGGCGTGTTCAAGCCGGACTGGTCGCCGAAGAGCGCGCTGGAGACCGGCGAAGTCGGCTACATGATCTGCAACATCAAGGCGCTGCAGGATGTAAAGGTCGGCGACACGGTGACGGATGCGCTCAAGCCGGCGCCGAAGCCGCTGCCGGGCTACAAGGAAATTCATCCCTTTGTGTTCTGCGGTCTGTACCCCACGGCGGACACGGACTACAACGACCTGCGCGATGCGCTCGAGAAGCTGCAGCTGAACGATGCCTCCTTCGAGTACAAGGCAGACAGTTCGGACGCGTTGGGCCTGGGTTTCCGCCTGGGCTTCCTCGGGCTGCTTCACA
>JAUIKJ010000388.1 GCA_030430835.1 Candidatus Hydrogenedentota bacterium | reverse complement strand
CAGCAGCCAAAAGGTCGGCGACCACTCGGTGCGCCCGCCATCGCCGCGGGCGATCATCCAGGGATTCTTGTCCCAACGGACCGTGGCACGCTCGCTGGGCGGCACGAGGCGGCTCATGGAACGCTCCTCGAGAATGGGACTGCGGACGATATCAATGTCTTCGCGCCAGGATTGATCGATGCGCCAGTTGATCAGGTCGAGCGGGGCGTCGCGCAGGAAGAAAATCGAGTCATCGCGCTGGGGTTCTTCGCCGGTCAGTGCGCCGTAGGCATAGTTGAAGTAGGGATTGAACTCATGGCGAATGCCTTCGTACCAATGGTCGAGACTTTCACGGTAGAGGGCGAGCAACGCCGGGTCGGTCTCGTACTTGAAGAGCGCCGGATAGGTCTGCGTCAGAAGTTCGTCGTCGATATGGGTCCGCCACGCCACGGCAAAGGTCTTGGCATTGCGAACGTTTTCCGCATAGCCATGCTTGTGCAGGAGCTTTAGATATTCACGCTGATACTTCTCATCCCCCGTCATGTGGTAGGTCGCCTTAAGATAGGACAGAATCTCCAGGGAATTGATCCCCCGCTCCGCGCGCCACTCGGGATCGTGGTTTAGGCGTTCCGGGGCCCACACGCCCCAGCGCGTGTGCTCGCCGTCAATGTCGCGGAATACGTAGCCACCCTCGATGATATGGTCCATGATGCGCGCCGCCAACGCGGCCACGCGCGGTTTCTCGTCGTCGTCGGCCACGAGGTCATAATAAAAGTGAAAGGCATAGAAGTGACTCGTCACTTCGTCGCTGCTGGTATCGCCTTTCCACAGCCATTTGCCGTCCGCGGTCGGATGCCAGCGGACCTCGACCGGCTTGTAGCGCGGCTCGCGCACTGCCGAAAGCGCTTTCTCTTCCTCCGTGTATGTCCGGTTCGGGTCGTGCATGTGCTCCCAGTCGGCCGGAATCACTGTGCGCGCAAAGAAGCCGGGCACACCGTCCACTTCTTCCAGGAAGTGAAGCAGTTCAAAGCCGCGCTTCGCACGCGCCTTGGCTTCCGGATCGCCCGTCGCGGCGTAGCGGTGCGCTTCCATCACGACGTGGCAGGCCGTGTAGCCACCGTCGTTGTCGTCGTCCTCCGGACGCCAGGTGCTCAGGTCACCGGGCACCTCAAGGTAGACTTTTTCTTCAATGCCCGGCGGGCGCACGTGGCGTGCTTCCGAAACCGCATGGAAGTACTCGGCCTTCTTTGCAAGGGTCAGGCTCTGGCGGGCAATGGCACTGACGCCGGTCGCCGTCGCGATCCAGGCCGTACCCGACCGATCAAAGGTGATGTCCCGCACGTCGTCGTCCAGCAGCCAGCGGGGGCTAAAAAGGGTTGACCAGCGGGTGCCGTCGAATCGGCTAACCCCATGCGCCGTGCCTATCCACATCCGGCCATCCGGCCCCCACGCCAGGCACTGCACATGGACGGTCGGCAGACCGTCTGCCGGGGTGATGCGTTTGACCTCCTCGCCGTCTTCGTAGATCGTTATCCCGCCGAAACTTCCGGCCCACACGCGCCCCTGGCCATCCAGCGCAACACCGCGTACGTCGGAACTGACAATCTCATCGACGTGCTGATAGAGACGGGTGTCCCGTCGGGATGCGTGGGTCAGGCCCATCCCGGTAGCAATCCAGACGCTGCCATCGGCATCGATCACCGCTTCCCGCAGCGCACGGGAACATGGCAGCGCCTGGCGGCGAAAAGCTCGCCCGGTACTGCGCCACATCCCCTCCGGACCCAGGGCGACGGTGTGCGTGCGCCCGTCGACCTCGCGCTGGGCTGCGACGGCGATGGCGCCCATGCTGGCGTGGTGCTTTTCTTTCGGGCCGGAAAGAACGACCAGCCCGTCCATCTCGGAGAGCAGCAGGCCGCCATCCACACCGCGATCAAGATCGAAAACGGGCGTTTGGAACTTGCCCTCGATGTACTCGTGCGTTTCGAAGTCGAAGCCGTAAACGCCACATTCGGTGCCCACCGCGAGGTAGGTATCGTGGATGGCGATGGCCGTGATCGGGCAGTCCGCCGCGAGTGGAAAGGGATAGCCGGTGTGCGTCTCTTGCGCAAAAGCCGTGTCGGCTGCGGGCTCCGCGCCAGAAGCGCCAGTGGCCAGCGCAGTGAGAAGGGCAAAAACAAGGGTGCGTACGAGATGCGTCATCGGGCGGGTTCCTTTTGCTGCTACATGCAGTGGCCTGCGGTTCGCAAAAGTAGAACACCCAGCGCGGAAAAGCAACCCCTCCTCAGGGTTCCAGGCGCACGCACTCCACGCCATCGGTCTGCAGATAGGTTCCGTCGAAGGTGCCGCTTCCCTTCCGGCCCTTGACATTGATGTCCACGCGACCGTCCGCGTGCAATGTATATTCACCCTTCACGCCATTGCGGAAAAAGCGGTCAACGATGCCGCCCTTCACCGCTATTACCGGTGCTTCGTGGAAGATCAGGGTGTGCTTGCCGCGCTTCCACCGGGTGCCCTCCAACGTGAGTTCGGTACCTGGCGGTACCGGAAATTTTCGGCCCAGCGGGCGCGCAGCGTAGTAGGCTTCCTCCCGAAGTGTTGCCACCAGACTTGGAATGTCGGTCGTGCTGACGTAATCGCATTCCGCGGAGACCGCGTCCGACCGGAGACCGGAATCGGCACCCGCGTCGACCCACACCGCAAGTTTATCGTCCTGCAGGTGACCCACGTGGCGGCTCGATACCGCATCCGGGGCGAGGGTAACAATCGCGGCACCCAAGGCTTTCGCTGCATTCGCATCCATTCCGAGGGGCGCGCGGAGTCGCAGCGTCGGTTCCAGGCGGGCGATCTCTGAAAGCGCATCTCCGTTCGCCGCGTAGACGACGGCCTGTTCCACGGTTCCAGTTTCCTGCAAGGCCGCCACGACCTTGCAGGAAACTGGAAC
>JAUIKJ010000387.1 GCA_030430835.1 Candidatus Hydrogenedentota bacterium | reverse complement strand
TGGCCAAGACCGGTCGGCAGATGACCTTCGAGTGGACCCTGCTCGAAGACGTGAATGATCGGCACAGCGATGCGGACGAGTTGATCGCGTACTGCAAGGGCCTGCGTGCCTCTGTAAACCTGATTCCCTGGAACCCGGTGCAGGGCCTGCCGTACACGCCCTCCAGCGGCAAACGGGCCCGCGTGTTCCGCGACCGGCTGACGGAAGGCGGCATCACCGCCACCCTGCGCACCGAGAAAGGCCAGGACATCGACGCCGCCTGCGGCCAGTTGCGCCGGACGCATATGAACTAAGCAACCCCTTTTACCCCAAGCCGTCGTCATTCCCGCGAAGGCGGGAATCCAGTGCACGCGTCCTCGCGTGCCCAAAAACCACGCTGCGCCCGCAGGCGCAACCGAATCGCATTATCGCCGCGACCTACGCGATACCGAAACCAGCGTATACCCTCCACGATCGCTGGATTCCCGCCTTCGCGGGAATGACGTTGGGCGGAGTGTTTGGTGAATGCGTGTGGACACTCTGTTTCAGCTCACGCGCCCGATACCCGGCCATGCAAGCTTTCCCGCCCGCCGCTGTTTCTGTAATACTCCCTGCCGGAACAAGGAGAGCGCAGACCGATGAGCGAATTCGTTGTGGGCGTGGATTTGGGCGGGACCAACGTAAAGACCGCCCTGGTGTCGCGCGAGCGCAAACTGATTGCCAAGGACTCGCGTCCTACGCGGGCCGACGAAGGGCCTGACGCGGTGATGGACGTGATGCAGGCCGCAATAGACGATCTGCTCAAGGTCGAGGGCGTGTCGCGTGATCAGGTGATCGCCGCGGGCTTTGGTGCGCCAGGCCCCATGGACTGGCAGAGCGGCGTGGTCTTTAGCCCGCCCAACCTTGCCGGCTGGAAGAACGTGCCCTTGGCGGAGACGATGGCGTCGCGGACCGGTCTGCGCTGTTTCGTGGACAACGATGCCAATTGTGCCTGCTACGGCGAATACTGGATGGGCGCGGGACAGGGCACGGAAAGCATGGCCGTACTCACCCTCGGCACGGGCGTGGGCGGCGGCGTGGTCGTCTTCGGCAAGCTCCTGCGCGGCATTGATGGTACCGCCGCGGAACTCGGTCATCTCAAGGTACAACGTGACGGTCGCCGCTGCGGCTGCGGCGCCCGCGGCTGTCTGGAAGCCTATGCGTCGGTGTCGGGCATGGTCCGCACCGCGGTCGAAGGACTGGAGAAAGGCGAGGAATCGTCGCTCACCGAGGCCTGTGGCGGCAAGATTGATTGCCTCACGGGCAAGATGATCTTCGAGGCCGCCGTGGATGGCGACGCCTATGCGCGTTGGGTCTTCAAGGAGACCGCGACCTGGCTCGGCCTCGGTATTTCCAGCATTATCAGCTACCAGAATCCGGAGAAGGTGGTGCTCTGCGGCGGCATGATAGACGCCGGGGACATCCTCTTCGATCCGGTACGCGAGGTGGCCCGCGCAATGAGTTTTGAAGTTCCCGCCAAGCGCTGCCAGATTGTGCCGGCGGGACTTGGCACCGACGCGGGCGTACTTGGCGCGGCCGGTTGCGCTCTTGAACGGGCGCAGTGCGATGGCTGAAAAGATCCCCCGGGATCCAGATGACGACTATAGCGCCGCGGCGGCGGCGCGGCGGCGCGACTTCATCGCGGCGCAGACCGGTGCGCGGCTCGAGCACAGTGGTCAATTCTCCTTGGACCCCGCATCCCTTCGTGGGAATATCGAGCACTTCACGGGCATCGTTCAGATGCCACTTGGCATCGCCGGGCCCTTACTCATCCATGGCGAGCATGCGCAGGGCGACTTCTACGTGCCTCTGGCCACCACCGAGGGAACCTTGGTCGCCAGCTACAATCGGGGCATGCGGTTGATTCGTGCGGCCGGTGGGGTGACGGCGGCCGTGGTCGACGACGCGATGCAACGGTCACCGGTGTTCGAGTTCGAGAATGCGCGTGCCGCTCGCGAATTCGGGCAGTGGGTCGATGCGCATTTCGAGGCGATCAAGGCGCAGGCCGAAACCACGACGCGCGTGGGCAAGCTCCGCAACATCGAGCAGTATGCCATCAGCCGGATGCGGTATCTGCGTTTCAACTTCACTACCGGCGATGCCGCCGGACAGAATATGGTGGGCAAGGCCACGCAGGCGGCTTGCGAGTGGATCGCTGCCCGGCACGACACCATCACGCGCTGGGTGCTGAGCGGGAACATCGATACCGACAAGAAGCATTCGCAGATGAACGTGCTGCATACGCGGGGCAAGCGGGTTGTTGCGGAATGTACCGTGCCCGATGCGTTGCTGCGCGAGCACATGCGGGTGTCGGCCGCGGCCGTGTTTCGCACGCGGCAGAACTCGACCCTGGGCGCGATCCTGGCCGGGTCTTCGAACAACGGATCGCATGCCGCCAACGGCGTGGCGTCGGTGTTCATCGCGACCGGACAGGACGAGGCGAACGTGGCAGAGTCTTCCGCGGCCATCCTTCACACCGATTTGCTGCCGAATGGCGATCTCTATTATTCGATCACGATCCCCTCATTGATCGTCGCCACGCACGGTGGCGGAACGGGGCTTGCCACGCAGCGCGAGTGCCTGGCGATGCTCGGCTGTGCCGGGGAAGGGAAGGTCCATAAGCTTGCCGAGATCATCGGTGCCACCGTGCTCTGCGGCGAGGTGTCGCTTGCGAGCGCCGTGGTGGCAGGGGAATGGGTTTCGAGCCACGAGCAGTATGGCCGGAACCGGTAGGGCGCGACCGGTAGCTGGAGATCATGCGCGCAGCGGGGGGGCACGGCCCGCAGTGTATCGGTCGCACTTGTCCCGGGGTCGGGGCCCCCGGGCTACCAGCCGCGCGTCTTTACGGCGGCCATCGGCTCACGATCCGTCGCGTGCGGCGGCGCGGGGGACATGGCACTGATCTCCGC
>JAUIKJ010000386.1 GCA_030430835.1 Candidatus Hydrogenedentota bacterium | reverse complement strand
ATTTCCGTTGATCGCGCGGGACGCTACGCCAATCTCGGCCTGCCTGAGATTGTCGATGGAACCCCGGATGCCGGGCCGCTCGCCGCGCTGCAGTCCATCCTGATTGCCGCACGTTTCGACACCGTCGCCGTGCTCGCGTGCGACATGCCGGATCCGGACATCGATCTCTTGCGGGAATTGCTTTCCCTTGCGGCGGGCGCCGATGGCGCGGTGCCGGTTCAGGATGGCCGTATCCAACCCCTCTTTGCCGTCTACCGCCGAGACCGCGTTGCCCCGCAGGTGCAGGCCTTGCTCGCGCGCGGCGAACGGGCTATGCAGACGCTGATCCACGCAGGCAGTTTCCGGGAATTGCCTGTCCCCCCCGGGCGCATCCAAAATATCAACACCCGCGAAGATTACGAGGCACTCACGCGCAACCCATGAATACGCCCGCATTCGAAACGCTCGCTTACGACGCTGCCCGCTCACTGATCGAAGACGCGGCGTGGACCCTCGAACCGGAACGCGTGGACCTGGATCGTGCCATCGGCCGGGTGCTCGCCGAAACGATCGTGTCGGACATGGACATGCCCCCCTTCGACAAGTCCGCGGTCGACGGCTACGCTTGCCTTCGCGACGATCTCCCCGGTGAACTCGACCTCCTCGAAACCATACCCGCGGGCCACGCACCAAATCTCAGGTTGCACAGCGGCGCATGCACCAAGGTCATGACCGGTGCGCCGGTACCGGATGGTGCCGAGTGTGTCGTCATGGTCGAGCGATCGGAGTTGCGTGGAAACGGCCGTGTCTACCTGTCCGCTGCGCCCGAAGGCCGCAATATCATTCCCCGCGCGGAGGATGTCGCCGCCGGACAGAAGCTGCTCCGCGCCGGCGCGCGCCTCGCCCCGGCTCACCTCGCTGTACTCGCCACCGCAGGTTGTGTCCGCCCGAAGGTCCATGCGCTTCCCAAGGTCGGCATCATCTCCACGGGCACCGAGATCGTCCCCCCCGATCAGAAACCGGGCCCGGCACAGATTCGGAACAGCAATGGCACCCAACTGCGCGCCCTCTGCGCCACGATGGGTATCGAGGCGAAGTGTTACGGCGTCGCGGAGGACAGTGAGGCGTCGCTGGCGCAGGCCCTTCGGATCGCGCTTGAAGAATGCACGGTCGTCTTGTCAACGGGCGGGGTATCCATGGGAGACTACGATCTGGTTCCCGAAACTCTCGAACAGCTCGGACTGCGGCTCCGCCTGCGCCGGGTCGCTATCCAGCCGGGCAAACCTATCGCCTTCGGAACCGGCAACGGCCGCGCAGCCTTCGGCCTGTCGGGCAACCCCAACTCCAGCTATCTCCAGTTTGAGCTCTTCGTGCGCCCCTTTCTAATGCGCCTGCAGGGCGCCCGGCACGTCCCCATCGAGGTGCTCCTCCCCGCCGCAGAAAACTTTACACGCAAGCATGCCGACCGTTTGCTCTGGCTCCCGGTCGTTATCAATGCGCAGGGCCACGCGGAGCGCGTCCGCTACCACGGCTCGGCGCACATCCATTCCTACACGGTCTGCCAGGGCCTGATGCAGCTTCCCCCCGGCACCACCCAAATTGCCAAGGGCGACCATCTACGGGTACGATTGTTGTCGTAACCGCCGTTCCGGAGACGGTTGCCGTTGGCACGAAATACCCTGCGAGAATACGGGGGTATCGCCGCGGCTGTCACCCATCCCGGATCGCAGCCAAGCGATACAACACGAGGCCCCTATGCCCCATCAGCCCCAAGCCGGCGTTGCCGGACTCGCCATCGCCCGCAAGAAGGGTGACAAGCCCGAACCCGTGGAGTCCCTGAGCTTCGACGCCAATGGCGTGGTCGGCGATCGCCATGCCGGTCCGGGGCTGCGTCAGGTCAGCCTGATGAGCGATCTCGTGGTGACGCGCCTCGCCGGTAACGAGGGTCACGCGCAACCGGGATCCGGCGACGAGAATGTCGCGGTCTCGGAGCTGGAGCACCTCGACCTCCGCGTCCTCGACACCCTCGAACTGGGCAGCGCCACCCTTGAGATTACGGCGATCGGGCCGAAGGTGTCGGCGCACGGGAAAGAACTTTGCGAACACGCCGACCATTGCGCCATGGGCGACTTCGGGGTCTTTGCGCGGGTCATTACCCCGGGTGACGTTCGGGTGGGTGCACCCGTCGCGCACCACCGCCGCAAATTGCGCACGCATATCGTCACCCTCAGTGATCGTGCGAGCCGGGGAAAATACGCCGACGAAAGCGGGCCGCGGGTCGAAACCTTGCTCGGGGAGTGGGCAACGGCGCACGGCTTCGAAATGGCCGCCACCCGCAGCCTGCTCGCCGATGATACGGATGCGCTGCAACGAGAACTGGATCTTCGCCTCCGTACGCGAACTGATCTGATCGTGACCACCGGAAGCACGGGCATTGGTCCGCGAGACATCGCCCCCGAGATCATCCAGCGCACCGCGGACAAGACCATTCCCGGCATCATGGAAATGGTGCGCATGAAGTACGGCGCAGACAAGCCCTTTGCCCTCCTTAGCCGCAGCGTCGCCGCCACCAAGGGGGAGACCCTAATCCTCGCGCTGCCGGGAACCCCCCGTGCCGTGGACGAGTACCTCGGCGTGATTACCCCCCTTCTGGAGCACCTGATGCTCACCATCAAGGGCATCGACGCCCACTAACGGGGGCCCGGCCGAACCGTGGATTCACCGGACCCGGGTGGGATTTCCGGGTATCCGGCCCGCCCTTCTAGAAAGACGTCAGCTTCCGGAACGCGTCGTAGCGCGTCTCAATCTGCTCCATGTCCACCGCGGAAAGACGATCCGGACCGAAGTCTTCGCAGGTGAAGGAGGCCAGCACGCTGCCATAGACCACCGCTTGCTTCAGGGTCTCGAAACTGGTGTCGTCCTGCGTGGAAAGATAACCCATGAAACCGCCGGCAAAGCTGTCGCCCGCGCCCGTGGGATCAACCACCTCCGGC
>JAUIKJ010000385.1 GCA_030430835.1 Candidatus Hydrogenedentota bacterium | reverse complement strand
ATATCCCGGACGACTGCCGCGGATATCAGGTCGACAACCAGTCCAAGAGCGATTGGCGGGTGCGGCTCTATGATGAGTTCGGGCGGCACACGCTGGCGTGGCGGGGGGAGAAGACGCTGTTCGGCGAAGATGGCACGCCGGTGACGACATTCATCGAATCCGCGCAGGGGGAGGCGTGGTTTGATCTGGGCGCGTGGCATGAATATCACCTGATCTGCAAGGGGCCGGAGATCACGCTGTACGTGGACGGAAAACTGGCAGCGCAGGTGATTGACAAGGACCCGAAACAACAGGAATTCTCGGGGGTACTCGCGCTGCAGTTGCACAGTGGTCCGCCGATGACGGTGCAGTTCAAGGACATCGAGATCAAGCGGCTTGACGCCGAGACGAAAGCGCAACAATGAACGAGGGTGAGACCCGACTGATGAGCGACGAATCGGAATTACAGGCGCGGCTGGACGCGGTGTACATGGCGAAGTCGAACGAAGACCTCGCGACGGCGTATGACGCATGGGCCGCGAACTACGATCAAGACCTGGTGCAGAAACTGCACTGGAATGCGCCGGAACGGACGGCGGCGTGCCTGGCGAAGTATGCGCCGGTGACGGCGTCCGTGCTGGACGCGGGTTGCGGTACTGGGCTCGTGGGTGAGGCGCTGGCGGCCCTCGGTTTCAGATCACTGGAAGCGCTGGACCTGTCGGCGCAGATGTTGGCGACGGCGCGTGGTAAGGGGGTGTATGGCGCGTTTCACCAGGTGGCCTTGGGACCGGCGATGGAACTGCCGGACGATCACTTCGACGCGGTGATTGCTGTGGGCGTTTTTACCGAGGGGCACGCAAAGCCGGACTGTTTGGCGGAGCTGGTTCGCGCGACACGATCCGGCGGGTTCATCGCGTTTTCGTTGCGTCCGGATGTGTGGGCGGATCTCGGGTTTCGCGATGCGCAGGACGCGCTGGTGGCGGCGGGGAAGTGGGTGCTGGTGGAGGAGACGGATTTTCAGGAGGGCTTCTCGGCGGTGCAGACGCGGCCGTATAAGATCTGGGTGTATCGGGTGGTGTAGTCGGTCGTGGTGTGACAGGCAGGGGGTGCGTCCTTCGCCCACGAGGCAGACGAATCCAATTGATAGGCAGAGCCTTCGTCGCGCTGATGGATTCCCGATTTCGCGGGATTGACGTCGCAGGTCGGCGCGACCTTGGCCGGTATCTTCGCGGAGCAATCGTCTTGGGTTCAGCCGGGTGCGGCGTTGATGGCTTGCGTGACACGACGGCGGGCAGCGGCCTATACTCCGCGTCCATGAAACGATTTCGCCGCTTTCTCATCGTGTTGATCGTGTTGCTGCTGATCCCGCCCTTGCTGGCAGGCGGTGGGGTGCTGGGCTTTTTGTGGCTCGCGCGCGAGGTGGGCGCGGGCTATTGCGCGAAGCGGATCGCTTCGGGTGTATTTGTGGCCGGGCGCACGGCGGAATCCGTGGCGAATGAAGAATTGGGCTTCATTCCTTTCTTCGGCTACGAGGTGGACGAGGAGGCGAAGACCGTGACCGCGTGGGTCTTCCCCGGCACGCGGCGCACGGCGGTCTACCGCGATGGGCTGGGCGTGGCGCTGGCGCTGGATGGCGACGTGGCGAGGCTGAAGGCGCAGGCGCGGCCGGAACTCCGTCCTGACTTGAGCGCGCTCGCGGCTGAGCCGTGGCCGATGGGTGATGCGCCGAGCGGACATCCGCGGCCGGCGGGTATCGACGAGGCGCAACTGACGGCGGCGGTGGACACCATGTTCGCCGAGCCGGAGCCATGGCACAAGCGGCGGACGCGCGCGGTGCTGATCGTATACAAGGACGAGATCATCGCGGAGCGCTATGCGCCGGGCTATGGTCCCGAACAGCGGCTGCCGGCCTGGTCGATGACCAAGAGCGTGACGCACGCGCTCTTCGGTATCGCACAAAAACAGGGGAAGTTGCCGGATATTTTCGCGCCGGCGCCGGTGGCGGAGTGGGCGGAGGACGATCGCAAGGGTGTGAGCATCGACATGCTGCTGCGCATGAGCAGCGGTTCATCCTTCAACGAGATGGACTTCACGCCGCCAGCGGATCTGACGACGATGCTCTTTCTGAACGAGGACACCGGCGCCTACGGCATCTCGCTGCCGCTCTCGCATCCGCCGGATACGCACTTCGCCTACGGCAGCTCGACGACGAATGTCTTGTCGGTGATCCTGCGGCAGGCCTACAACGACGACGACTCCTACTACGCGTTGCCCTACACGGAGCTCTTCTCGAAGATCGGAATGCGCAGCGCCTACATCGAGGCGGACGCGAGCGGCACCTACGTTGGGTCGTCGTACCTCTTCGCAACGCCGCGCGACTACGCGCGTTTCGGCTTGCTGTACCTGCACGACGGCGTGTGGCAGGGCGAGCGGATCTTGCCCGAGGGCTGGGTGGAATACGCGCGCACGACGACACCGACCGCACCGGAAAAGAACTACGGCGCGCACTGGTGGCGGCCCTCGTTATCACAGCGCGCATCGGCCGAGGCCAAGGGCGTGACGATTCCGGAAGACGCATTCAACGCCTCGGGCTTCGAGGGGCAGAAGATCGTCGTGATTCCCTCGAAGGAACTGGTGATTGTGCGCCTGGGCTTGTGTTACTTCTCGCCGTATAAGATCTTCTATGACCAGGTAGCGGAGGTGTTGAAGGCCTTGCGGGAGGAGTAGGATAGCAATGTCCAGAATACCAAAGGAGCATCGCGCAGGTTAGATTCATGTCACATATTTTTGACATCGATAGCGCGATGATTAAGCTTCTCGACGATACTCAGTCTCGGGAACTTGTGGAGAGACTGTGCCGCGCGGAGCTACGACGGCAAGGGTTGCCAGAATCTTGCGTCACCTCCGGAGGTGACCAACGCGCGAATGATGGAGGCGTAGACGTACGGGTCACCTGTCCCGGTCCTCCTCCGCATGGTGATTATCTCCGGACAG
>JAUIKJ010000384.1 GCA_030430835.1 Candidatus Hydrogenedentota bacterium | reverse complement strand
CGATCATTTATTCGACCGTCGCGAATGCAACGCTCATCCCGAATCTCGCGCCGATCCCGGTTACGCTTGTCGCGTGGTACTGGTTCGGTGAGCGCTTCCGCCCGATCTTCTTTGTGGGCATGGCGTGCGCCGTGGCGGGCACGGCAATGCTCATGGGCGAAAGCCTGAGCCTGGGCGGTGAGTACCTGCGCGGCGACATCCTCGCGTGTATTTGTTGCTTCACCTATTCGAGTTACCTGCTGGCGCTACGGCGGTACCGGCCCTACTACGCCACGGGCCATCTGATGGCCTGCGGTTGCGTGTCCGGCCTGATACCGGTTTCGATCGTGGCGTGGTTCTCGGGTACGGAACTGCTCTGGCCCTTCGTGCCGGTGGCTGCTTTCCTTGCGGGGCTGCTGCCGCTTCTGGGTGTTTCTTGGGGCTCGCATGTGGGTGGGCAAGGTGCGATTGCCTACGCCTTTGCGCATCTGCCCGCCGGCTTCGCGGCCTTGTCGCTGTTGTTGCAGCCGGTGATCGCTTCGATTGCCGCGTGGGTCTTGCTTGATGAGAAGCTTGCGCCACTCCAAATCGCGGGTGCCTGCGTGGTATTGTCAGGAATTGCGATCGCGCGCTGGGCGAGTTTGCCCGCCGCGCCGCGTGAGGAGAAACTGAAACCATGCCCGAAGACCTGAAGGATACTTCGCGTCTCTGTCTGCACACGATTACGACCAAGCCCTGGACCCTGGAGCAGTGTATCGACGGTTGCCTGCGGCACGACATCCCCTGGATCACCGTATGGCGCGAGCACATCGAGCCCTATGGCGCGAAGGAAGCCGGGCGGCTGCTGCGTGAATCCGGCCTGAAGGTTGCCAGCCTGTGCCGGGGCGGCTTCTTCGTTTCGGCCAGTGGCCGGGGCCGGGAAGACGCGCGCAATGAAAACCGCCGCATCATCGACGAAGCGGCAGAGATTGGCGCGCCGCTGGTGGTGCTGGTGTGTGGCGCGGACCCCGAGGTGCCGCTGCCCGAGGCACGGCAGCAGATTGTCGATTCAATCCACCACATCGAGCCCCACGCCAAGGCGGCCGAGGTGCGCCTCGCGATTGAGCCGCTGCACCCGATGTACGCCGACACGCGTTCGGCGGTGGTTACGATGGACCAGGCGAATAACCTGCTGCTCGCGCTCGGGAGTCCCTGGGTGGGACTGGCCGTGGATGTTTATCACGTGTGGTGGGATCACTTCCTGCGCGCCGAGATTCAGCGGGCGCACGAGTCGCTCTTCGCCTTTCATGTCTGCGACTGGCGCGTGCCGACGCGCGACCTGCTGAATGACCGCACGGTGATGGGCGATGGCTGTATCAACGTGCCGCAGATTCGCGGGTGGATGGAAGAGTTCGGATACCGTGGCCCCATCGAGGTCGAGATTTTTTCCGAAGAGCTCTGGGCGATGGATCCGGAGCGGCTTCTCAAGCGCATCAAGAATGGTTATCTCCGCAGTACCTGAGAAGGAATGAACGGCATGTCCGAGACCGCGCTGAAGACGCTGAACGAACGCATGGGCGAAGTGCTCGATCTGCACGCCGCATTGCACCTGCTCGAGTGGGACCAGGAGGTCTTCATGCCGCCCAGAGGCGCGGAAGCACGGGGTGAGCAGCTCGCCACCTTGTCCGCGCTGGCGCACCGCCTGTTCGCCACGGATGAGATGGGCGGGTTGCTGGACACGCTGCTGGCGGCGGGCGACCAGATCGATCCGGACACGGCCGCGCTCGTGCGCGAGACGCACTACGACTACGAGAAGGCGACGAAGTTGCCGGAGGAATTCGTGGAGCGGCTGGCGCGGGAGTGCAGCCGGGCCTACGAGACCTGGCACAAGGCGCGGAAGGCATCGGACTTCGCGATGTATCAGCCGCACCTGGAAACGCTGGTGGATTTGTTGAAGCAGAAGGCGGACTATCTCGGCTACGAGGGCACGCCCTACAACGCGCTGATCGAAGAATACGAGCGCGGCATGACCGCGGACCAGATCGACGCGCTCTTTGCGGAGGTTGCCGCCGGGCAACGCGACATCGTTGCGCGGATCATGGCGGCGGAACAGCCGGATCTCGGCTGGTGCGATCAGCGATGGGACGTGCAACAGCAGAACGCCTTTACGGTGCGCGTGCTCAAGGACATTGGTTACGACTTCGACCGCGGGCGGCAAGATCCTTCGGTGCATCCCTTCACGACGAACTTCGACCTGCACGACGTGCGCATCACCACGCGCTTCGACGAGAAGAATCTGTTTTCCGCGCTCGCCGGTTCCATCCACGAAGGCGGGCATGCGCTCTATGAGCAAGGCTATCAGGAGAAGGACCGGCGAACGGTGCTGGCGGCGGCGCCGTCGCTGGGTATCCATGAATCCCAGTCGCTGCTC
Source organism: Candidatus Hydrogenedentota bacterium (assembly GCA_030430835.1). Taxonomy (GTDB): domain Bacteria; phylum Hydrogenedentota; class Hydrogenedentia; order Hydrogenedentales; family JAEUWI01; genus JAUIKJ01. The sequence goes on along the minus strand of JAUIKJ010000384.1, from coordinate 585 downwards.
TGGGAGAACATGATCGGCGGCAGCCTTCCCTTCTGGCAGCACTACCTGCCGATCCTGCGCGAGTTTCATCCCGGGCAACTTGACGCCGTTTCTCCGGAGCAGGCCTATGCCGCGCTCAACGCGGTGAAGCCCTCGTACATCCGGGTCGACGCGGACGAATGCACCTACAACCTGCACATCGTGTTGCGCTTCGAGATTGAGCGCGCGCTGATCGAAGGAACGCTGACGGTCGCGGAGATTCCCGAGTTCTGGAACGCGACCTTCAAGAAGTACATCGGCCTGGATGTGCCGGACGACGCCCATGGCTGCCTGCAGGACATTCACTGGTCGCACGCGAGCATGGGCTATTTCCCGACCTATGCGCTGGGCCATCTCTACGCAGCGCAGTTGCTGGAACAGATTGAGGCCGACGTGCCCGAACTCTGGGCGCAGGTGGGCACGGGAGACTTCGCGCCACTGCTGGGCTGGCTGCGCGAACATGTGCACCACTGCGGCCGGCGGAAGCTGCCCGGCGATATTGTGAAGGACGCAACCGGGAAGGATATCGCCGCGAAGCCCTATCTTGATTACCTCGAGAAGAAGTAC
>JAUIKJ010000383.1 GCA_030430835.1 Candidatus Hydrogenedentota bacterium | reverse complement strand
TGCAGGAGATAGAGGTCGGGCCCCTGCGAATAGCCCAGCGCACACCAGCCGAAGCCGCTAAGCAGGTTGGCGTGGCACCACTCCAGCCCAGTCCACAACAGCGCCAACAGCACCGCCCCGGCAAGCCGCCCGTTGCGCCGCCGGGCCACACTCCAGGCGAAGCCGGTGAAGCCCCAGAACAGGGCAAGCAGCATGACCAGCCCCTGCTGCCCCAACACGGCCCAGCCGCCGGCCCAATAAATGTTGGCCGCAAGCCATTGCAGCACCAGCGTGTGGAAGACCCACCCGGCCACAAAGAAACGGCGTGCCACACTCCATGGCGTGGTATTGGCGGATACATAGATCAACGGCACCAGCCCCACCCAGGCCAGCACAAACCAGTGAAAGCGCGGGAAGGCCCAGAACATGAGGACGCCCGTAAGGATCGCGGGCGCATAGTGTCGAAGAAGTCGCGGCATTTGGCTGCAAATCATGCGTGAGCGGCGACGGCGAATCAAGTGGAAAGCGTACCAGGCACGGTACAGGGGGATGACATCGGCCGCCTTTTTTCGTATAGTACGTGGATCTATTGGATAGACAGCACACTACCGGGGGGAGTTCCATGTCCGCCGCGTTAAGCCGCTTTCTCACCATGCGCGAACAGTTGCTGCTGGGTGGCCTCGCCGTCGCCATCCTGCTGGGCGCAGCTGCCCTCTACTACACCGGACGCGACACGCCGCCCGACGGCGAACATGCCCTGGTCATCCCCGTGGATACCCAGGCCCCTCCACCCCCACGACCCGCCACCCCGGCCCCCGAGTCCGCCGCGATCCTGACCGATGCCTACCTTCCCCGCACATCACCCGCCGCCGAGATCGAGTTGGGGGTCGCAGTTCGTGGCGAAGTCCGGCGACCAGGATTTTACTACCTGGAATCCGGAGATCGCGTGAACGACCTGATCCGAAGTGCCGGCGGCCTGACCGACGCCGCCGACGACAGCGACATCAATCTCAGTGCCCACCTGATCGACGGGACGACCCTGACCATACCGGCACGCCGGTCCGGCGATCCGGGCCACATGGCCTTGCGCGGGCGCCCACAAGCCGTGCCGGTGGTATTCAACCCGCCGCAGTACACGATCTCCGGCTGGCGGGAGCAACGCACCCCCGCGGCCACCGGCAATGCCGGTAGTGGCGGCACGGGTGCATCGGGTGGATTGGTCAATCTCAACACCGCCACCCAAGCCGAGTTGGAGTCCTTGCCGGGCATCGGTCCCGCCTACGCCCAGCGCATCATCACCTTCCGCGAGAACCAGCCTTTCAAGACGAAAGAAGATCTCATGCTCATCAGTGGAATCGCGGAGAAGCGCTTCGCCGCGCTCGAAAATCTCATCACCGTGTACTGACCTCAACCCCGTAGCCATGCTCGCGCGCATGCACGAGCCGCGTCAGGAAGCGGTTGGCCGGACAGGCGATCTTCAATGATGCGCCGTAGCGCACGATGGCGCCGTTGAGCGCGTCAATCTCCGTACGCCGCCGCCGCACGAAGTCCTCACGCATGCTCGCATAATGCGCCGCCGTCGGCGGCAACAGCTTCTCGTAAAACAGCGGCAGATATTCTTCCGGCGTTTCGGGCACGAGATGAACGCCGAGGGCAGCACCCACCGCATAGAGTTCGCGGACAACGTCCTCCATGATCGCACGGGTGTCTTCCGTCTCTGCCAGCGCGCCATAGGGCACATCGAGCAGCGCAGAGAGCGGATTGAGCGCACAGTTGTAGGCCACCTTCGACCACAACACCGTCTGTATCGTATCGCTGAACACCGTCGGCAGCCCGGCCTGATCCATCGCTTCCGCGATCGCACGGGCCCGAGGTGCCGGGCCGGCCGGGGTCCAGGCCCCTATCGCGGTCGGATTCGCGATCACGGTGACTTCCGCGTTGCCAGGCGCAGTCAGGCGCGCTCCGTAGATCGCGCGCGCGGCAAGCGTCCGGTCCCAGCCAAAGGCGGCCCCGACAAGCTCCGCGTTCCCGAGTCCGTTCTGATAGGCACAGACCACGGTGTTGGGACCGGCGATCGCGCGCACGGCATCGACCGCGGCGGCGGTGTCGTAGCACTTGACCGTGATCAGTATGAGGTCGGGCGGATCGCCGGCGTAGTCCGACGCATCCGTGAGAAGGCTCAGTCCACCCACATTGTGATCGCCCCAGATACCGCGAATCTGCAGACCATCGCCATGGATCGCATTGAGATGGCGTGCACGACCAACCAGCGTGACGCTGTGGCCCGCCTCGGCCATCAACCCGCCGACCACGCTTCCGATCGCCCCCGCACCCATAACCAGGATTCGCATGCACCTCTCCTTGCCGCGCATGATGCCGGGCCGCATTGACTTGGTGCAACGCCCGGCCTACGATCCAACGCATGACCATGCACACACACACGGTGCCCGGGATCCGGGTCGAGGCCACGGATACCTCGCCCGTCAACGATGCCTTAACGGTGGAAGCCGTACTGCAATTGCGCGTGAATGGCATCCCCTACACCACAACCGTACGTACACCGGGCGACGACGAAGCGCTCGCCCGTGGCCTGCTCTTCACCGAAGGCGTCGTGACGGCCCCCCACCTACCCCTCGCCATTACGGCGGTCACGGATCCCGAGTCAGGTATCGTCGCGCGCCTGGATCTCGCTATAGAGGCGCGCTACGTGCAGAAGGAACTCGCCGGTCGCCGCTCCGCAATGGCCTCGTCGAGTTGTGGCATGTGCGGCCTGCGCGAGCCGGAGGAGTTGGCATTGCGCGGTGAAGTCCTGCGTGTCGCCGAATCACAGCGCTTCGACCTGCGCAACCTCCCCGATTGCTTCACGGCCATGCGCGCGCGACAGACAGCTTTCGATGCGAGCGGTGGATCGCTTCAGGACCAAGCACGCGATCATCGATACACGGCGCTTTTTGAACTTGCTCGCGAGGCGGGCGCCTCGGTGATTGCGACCGGCCA
>JAUIKJ010000382.1 GCA_030430835.1 Candidatus Hydrogenedentota bacterium | reverse complement strand
CCTACTCCACTGTGCTCAACCTGATGAAGCGCTACCCCGAGTATCACTTCTCCGCGAGCCAGCCCGAGCTCTATGAATACGTCAAGGAACACTTCCCCGAGATCTGGCGCGGCATCAAGCAGCGCGTGAAGGACGGGCGCTGGGAAGCCTGCGGCGCGCCGTGGATTGAGCAGGACAGCAACATGGCCGGGGGCGAGGCGCTCATTCGCCAGTTCCTCTATGGCAACCGCTATTTCGAGCGCGAGTTCGGCGTGCGTTCCCGCACCGCCTGGCTCCCGGATGCCTTCGGCTATCCCTGGTCACTCCCGCAGATCATGAAGAAATGCGGCATTGACTGTTTCGTTACGACGAAGATTGACTGGAGCGCCATCACGCCGTTCCCCTACAGCCTCTTCCAGTGGCAGGGTGCCGACGGCACCAAGATGCTCGCGGTGATGCCGCCGCTGAACTACAACGGCAATCCCTGCCCCAATGATGCGCGGGATCAGTGGAAGCTCTTCAAACAGAAGGACCGGGTGAAGGAACTGATCTATCCCTTCGGCTGGGGCGATGGCGGCGGCGGCCCGACCGCCGCAATGCTCGAGCGCGGCAAGCGCATGGCCAATCTCGCGGGCGTGCCGCAATGCGAGTTCGGATTCAACCAGGACAGCATCGACCGGATGCGCAAGCAGTGCCAGCCGGAGACCCTGCCGGTCTACAACGGCGAGCTGTACCTCGAACTGCACCGCGGCTGCCAGACCACGCAGGCGCGCACCAAGCGCAACAACCGCAAGCTGGAAGTACTGCTACACGACACCGAAATGCTGGCGTCGTGGGCCGCGCTGGGCGGCGCGCAGTACGATCACAAGGAACTCTGGAAGGCCTGGCGCCCCGTGCTCACGAACCAGTTTCACGACATCCTGCCCGGCTCCTCCATCACCGAAGTGTATACTCAGGCGGACAAGGACTATGCCGCCGCCCGCGCGGTGGCCGAGGGCGTGCGCGACAAGGCGGTGAAGAAACTCACCGCCACCATCGACACCACCGGCAAGGGCACGGCGATCACCGTGTTCAACACGCTTTCCTGGGCGCGCACGGACGTGGTCGAGGTGAAGGTCAAGCTGCCGAAGGGCGGCTTTCATGTGCTCGCGCCGAACGGATCCGTGGTGCACAGCCAGCGCACCGAAGACGGCGATCTCCTCTTCGAGGCGCACGCCGTGCCGCCCATGGGCTACGCGGTCTACCGCCTCGTGAAGGGTGCGGCCGTGGCCCCCCCGCGGGAACCGCTTGCCGCGAGCGTGCGCTTCATGGAGAACGACTCGCTTCAGGTGGAGTTCGACGAGCTCGGCCGCTTCACGCGGGTCTACGATAAGGTCAACGATCGCGAAGTGCTGCCCGAGGGGGCCGTCGCCAATGACCTGCAACTCTTCGATGATCGGCCCCACGACCACGATGCGTGGGAGATCGATCACAACTTTGAAGACAAGCCCCTCGATATTCTGCGGGCGCCCGACTATGCGGAAGTTGTCGAACTTGGCCCGGTGCGGACCGTCGTCCGCTTCGAACGCTACACTGACAAGAGTGTCATCTCGCAGGACATCACGATGTATGCGATTCATCCCCGGGTGGATGTCTACACCTGGGTCGACTGGCACGAGAAGCGCACCCTGCTCAAGACCGCCTTCCCGGTGGAGGTGCTTAGTCCGCGTGCCGCGTTCCACATTCAGTTCGCCACCGTCGAGCGCGCCACCCACCGCAACACCCCCTACGACCGTGCGCGTTTCGAGGTGCCCGCGCACCACTGGGCCGATCTCTCCGAGGACGGCTACGGCGTGAGCCTGCTCAATGACTGCAAGTACGGTTACGACGTGAAGGACAACGTGCTGCGCCTGTCGCTTCTGCGCTCGCCGGTGATCCCGGATCCGCAGGCGGACGAAGGGGAACACGAGATGACCTGGTCGCTCTACCCGCACACCGGCGACTGGCGCAACGGCACGGTGCAACAGGGATATCAGCTGAACACGCCCCTGGTGGCCGCCCGCGTGCCCAGTGCCAGCGGAACCGAGCCGCCCGCTGGATCGCTCGTGGCGGTCGATGCCGACCATGTGATCGTGGAAACCGTGAAGATCCATGAGGATTCGAAGGCCCTGATCCTGCGGGTGTACGAGGCCTATGGCCGCCGTGGCGACGCACAGGTGACCTTTAGCAGCAAACCGAAGCGGGTAAGTGAATGTGACATGATGGAAGAGCACGATCGGAAACTGCCGCTGGACGGGCACAGTGTGGGGCTGCACTTTACGCCCTTCGAGATTAAGACCCTGAAAGTCACCTTTGGTTAACTTTTGTCCATCATATTAATGGTTTTTCTTGGGCGACCTGCGGGAATTTAATCGGGAATCTTGACTAATTTGTCTTTTTACGCTACTGTTGAAGAGTAAATGTTTGACTGAAAGGGACGGTCAAATGTGCGGAAGCAGAGTAGAACCTCGAAAAAGGGGAGGAACCATGAAACTTTTTCTCAAACCAGCATTCTGTCTGACAGTGGCCGCGCTCTGCGCGGGCTGTCTCCATGGCCGCGGCGTCCATTCGATTCCGGTGGACCGCGACTATGAGAACCTCGAAGACGCGACCATCGAAGAGGCCCGGGAATTGGTACCGGCGGCACACCGTGTCGGTGCACAACACTTCGCGCCCTACGAGTACGAATCGGCGGAACACTACCTGCGCTGGGCCGAAGAAGCGCGTGACGAGGCGGACTGCAAGGGCGAACGCGACTATGCAGGTCTCGCCCGACGCTTTGCCAACCTGGCGATTGAAAAGGGATCCGGCATCCCGGACAAGGGCGAGCTCGGCATGGTCGAAGACCGGGAAGAAGCCCGCGAAGTCTTCGAACGCCTGAAGGCCCGTTACCTTGAACTGGACCCCTGCAAGGCGAAGGTCGTTGCGCCGCATCTCTATGCGCACATCGAAGCCCACCTTGCCCAGGCGGAGCACGAACTGAACG
>JAUIKJ010000381.1 GCA_030430835.1 Candidatus Hydrogenedentota bacterium | reverse complement strand
TTACCCAACTCCTGCTCGACCGCTTCGACGACGACGACTTCCGCAAGACCTTTGCCGAAGTCGTGCCGCCAGAGGTGGAACGCATCGACACGATTGTCACGCGTCTGCTCGACTTCGCGCGGCCGAAGCCGGTGCTCTTTTCGCCATTGTACCTGCGTGATGTAATCGACGATGTGCTCGCGCTCGTGGAGAATCAGGTGCGCAAGTCCGGCGCGACACTCAATGTCGAGTATCCGCAGGAACGCCGCCGGATCACCGGCGACGAACAGCAACTGCACCAACTGTTCCTCAACCTGATTCTGAATGCCCTGGATTCCCTGAACGAACGGCCGGACCGGCGCCTGAGCATCAAGGTTCATTTCGGGCGCACGCACATGAAGCTGGCCTCCAACGACGACCTGCTCGACGTGCCCTGTGCGCGCGTGCTGATTTCCGATACCGGTTGCGGTATCCCCGTGGCGCACATCGGGCAGTTGTTTACCCCATTCTTCACGACCAAGGAACACGGAAGCGGACTGGGTCTGTCCGTGGTGCACGGAATCGTAACCGAGCACCGTGGCGACATCGACGTGACCAGTGCTCCCGGCGTGGGGACCACCTTTATCCTGACATTTCCCCTTGCGGATCGGCTTGAACCCGCGGAAAGGGTCGCGACGTGAACGTCATGCTAGTCATTGCGGACGACGAGGGACTGCGTGAGTCCCTACGCGCCACACTACCGGATACGGACCTGGTGCTCTTTGAGCCTGGGGTGGATGCTGCCGCGCGGCGTCTTGTTTCGCTGCAGGCGGACGCCATTCTCGTGGACGACAGCCCCAGTCTGGGCGTACGGGTGATCCCCGCGCTGCGGGCGACGACGCCGGGCACGCGTATCATCGCATTGACCGCACGCAACGACGCGCTCACCCACGCAGGCCTGACAAAGGCGGGCGCCGACGTGGTACTCGAGAAGCCCTTTTCCTGCGAGGAACTGAACCAGGTGATCTCCGGGAAGGCGGCCTACCCGGCGCAAAACGGCAATGGCAACGGGAACGGCACGGGGTCCACGTTCCTGACCGCCGCCCCGATTGGCGGTGCGATGGCGCTGAACCAGCACCAGATGGCGCTTCGCTGGCTGAGTCGAATTTCCGTGGCCGCGGGCGATCCCGTGCGGCTGAGCCAGAGCCTGGTGGAACTCGCGCTGGATATCTTCGACGCGGTGCGCTGCGCCGTGATACTGGACAACCAGGGCGCCATCAGCGTGGCCGCGAGCCACGGTCTGCCGCCGGAGGTGCCCGCGCGCGCCCGTTTCAGCTATACCGACGGCATCATGCGGTGTTTCGAAGAGCGGGCCAGTTTGCTCGACCGCTTCTCCTCGCAGGAATTCCCCACTGCGTATAAGCAGATGCAATTGCTCAGTGCGGAGGTGGTTGCGCCACTGCTCCGGAATGGCCGGGTGTTTGGCGCGATCGCGTTGGGTGAGAAGGCTTCCGGCGCGCCGTACTCCCAGGAAGAACGGGAACTGCTGACCTTGGTGGCGCGATCGGCGTCGGTCGCCTTTGAACAGGCGGGCGCACAGGAAAAGACGACGCGTGAGCAGCGTGCGCTGGAAGACGCATTGACGCAGTTGCATGCGGGTGTGGTTCTGATCGATCCCGATCGCCGTGTGCGGTTCCTGAATGCGCAGGCGGAAGCCCTGTTGGGCATGAGCTCCCTCGATGCCGTCGGCCGCAGCGTACAGCAGATCGGCTCGGTCTTTGCCGATCCCGTGCTGCGTACCCTATCCGATGGACGCCCCCGCACGGGTGTCGAGGTGCGGGATCCGGGCCGCCGGTTGCGGCTGGTGATGAGTGTGACCCCGGCGAACGACGGCGCGGCGGTGGTGTCCTTCAGCCGGAAGGAAGAAGAATCGGTCGCGACCGAGAATATCGCCTACAGTCCCTTCTGGGAATACCTGTCCTCGCGTGTGGCACAGGAAGTCAAGAACCCGATGGTGGCGATCAATACCTTTGCCCAGCTCTTGCCACGCAAATACGACTCCGAGGAATTCCGGGATGCTTTCAGCCGCGTGGTGCAGAAAGAAGTTGAGCGTATCAACCAGGTGGTGGATACCCTCTTCGACTTTTCACGCAACCCCAAGCTGACCCTGGAACGCGCGGATCTAAACGACACGATTGAGGGGGTGCTCGGCGGATTTGAAGAGGCACTGGCCTCGCGCCAGATCGAGATCAAGACCCACTTTGCGCCGGACGATATCGAGGCGGACATTGATCCGCGGTACTTTATCCAGGCGTTGCAGAGCGTGGTGCAGAACGCGATCGAAGCGATGCCCGCCGGGGGTACCCTTTCGATCAGCACCCGCAGGAATGGCGAGGCCACGGAGATCTGCGTGTCCGACACCGGCGAGGGGGTGTCGCCAGAAGATGAGAATATGATCTTTCTGCCTTTTTATAGCACGAAGGAAAAGGGCATGGGGCTGGGGTTGGCACTGGCCAATCGCATAGTGCAGCAGCATCATGGCGCGCTGGAACTCGGTGAAGCCGGAGAAAGCGGGGCGCGCTTTACGATTCGCCTGCCGATAAAGGAATCGGAACATGCAGACCATATTGGCCGTTGACGATGAACTGAGCGTCCGAGAATCGTATCGCATGATCTTCAGCGACCAGTACCGTGTGCTGGTCGAAGGCGACGCGCCGACCGCGCTAAACCTGCTGAAAGAGAAGCACGTCGACCTCGTGTTGCTCGATCTTTCGATGCCAAGCATGACGGGCCTGGAGTTCCTTGCGGCACTCGAAGAGCGGGGAGACACGACGCCGGTCATCGTGGTGACGGCGTCCAACACCGTTGAGACCGCGGTCGAGGCGATGAAACGCGGCGCACTGGAGTTCGTCATCAAGCCTTTCGATACGGGAAGCATCATGGCGCTGGTGGACCGCACCCTTGAAGAGATTCGGGGGCGGCAGGAACTCGGTGTGCTGCGCGAGCAGGGGATCGCCGGATTCGAAC
>JAUIKJ010000012.1 GCA_030430835.1 Candidatus Hydrogenedentota bacterium | reverse complement strand
CCGGCCTGTTGCGGCGACATGCCGAAGTCGATCATATTCATCAAGACCTGACAATGCCCCTGCGGCTGGAAGTCGCCGCCCATTACACCGAAGCTGAGCACGGGCCGGCCGTCCTTCGTCATGAAGCCGGGGATGATCGTATGGAAGGGGCGCTTGCTGGGTTCGAGTTTGTTGCGGTGATCCGGGTCGAGGGAGAAGGCCTGGCCGCGATTCTGGATCGGGAAGCCGACGCCGTCCGGACAGATGGTCGAGCCGAAGCCGCTGTAGTTACTTTGGATGAAGGAGATCATGTTGCCGTCGTTGTCGGCCGCGGTGAGGTAGACCGTGTCCGAGTCGAGCTTCGGATCGCCGTAAGGCAACTTTGTCGCGGCCTTGCTTCGGTCGATCAACTTCGCGCGCTTCGCGCCGTAGTCCTTGGAGATGAGCCACTCGACCGGCACCTCGGCGAAGACGGGATCCGCGTAGTACTTCGCTCGGTCTTCGTAGGCGAGTTTTTTCGCCTCGACGAGAAGGTGCAGGTGCTCCGCGGAATTCGGTTCCAGACCGCCGATGTCGAAGGTCTCCAGGATGTTCAGCATCTGCAGTGCGGCGATGCCCTGGCCGTTCGGCGGGATCTCCCACACGTCGTAGCCGCGGTAATTCGTGCTGACCGGATCCACCCAGTTCGCCTCGTGCTCCGCGAGATCACTCTGCGCCATGTACCCGCCAAGTTCCTGCGACTTCGCGACGATCGCCTCGGCAATCCAGCCTTCGTAGAAGGCGGCGGCGCCCTCCTCCGCGATGGCGCGGTAGGACTTCGCGAGCATCGGGTTGCGGAAGAGTTCGCCGTAGCGCGGCACGTGGCCGTCGGGGTGGTAGACCGCCGCCATGTGCGGCGCCTGCGCATCGGTCCACAGCGCGAAGTGCGTCGAGATCAGCGGCGCGAGGGGGAAACCCTCCTCCGCGTAGCGGATGGCCGGCGCGAGACAGTCGGCGAGGGGCAGTGTGCCGAAGCGCTCGCTCAGCATCTTCCAGCCGCTCACGCAACCGGGCACGCTCCAGGCCAGTGGACTCTGCCGCGGGATTTCCTCGAGTCCGAGGGCCTGCGCCTTCGCGAGGTCCCAGGCCTTCGGCGCGCGGCCGCTGGCGTTGAGGCCGTAGAGTTGCTGGTCCGCTTCGTGCCAGAGGATCGCGAAGAGATCGCCGCCGATGCCGTTGCTCGCGGGCTCGGTCAGGCCGAGCATCGCGTTCGTCGCGACGGCCGCGTCGATACAGTTGCCGCCCGCCTTGAGGATGTCGATGCCCGCCATCGCCGCGAGCTGCTCGCTCGCACAGACCATGCCGTGCGGCGCGACCACGGTCGAGCGGTTCTGATTGCGGTTCGCGTTTCGTGCGTAATCGAGGAAAGGCCCTGCCTGCGTCATGTCCGTCTCCCGCGCCCGCGCGCCCGTCGCGGCGCCCAGCGCAATCGTGGCCGAGCCCGCGGCCGCGGTTCGAATGAAATCTCGCCGGTTCATGGTGGGTGCTCCGTGTGCGTTGGTCACTTTGACGCATCAGCGTAGCATGAACACGGGTGAAATGTGTCTTGAAAATTGAGAACGAATGCTTCACGCGCGTCATTCCCGTCTGCGCGGATAGGACATCCTCCACGCAGCGCTAGCCAACGCTCCGATCCCGGCATCGGGGATGCCGGGCTACTTGTCCCCGTCCAGCAACTTCTTCAGGTGGCACACCAGGTCGTGTGCGTCGCGTGGCGATAAGCTATCGGGATCAATCGGCGCGAGTTCCTTTTCGACGGCGCTTTCCTTGGGCTTCGGCGCAGGGCCGAAAAGGTACATCTGCTCGGGCAGGCCGGCGGCGGCGGTGTTGCCCGATTCGAGGGACTCGAGGATCTCGCGCGCGCGGCTGATGACGCTGGGCGGGAGGCCCGCGAGCTTGGCCACCTGGATACCATAACTGTGGTCGGCGCCGCCGTCGACGATGCGGTAGAGGAAGACCACCTTGTCGCCCCATTCGCGCACGGCGACGTTGAGGTTCTTCGCGTGCTCAAGGCGCGTGCCGAGATCGGTGAGCTCGTGGTAGTGCGTGGCGAAGAGGGTCTTCGCGCCGATGTGGTTGTGGATGTGCTCGGCCACGGACCAGGCGATGCTGATGCCGTCGAAGGTGCTGGTGCCGCGGCCGATCTCGTCGAGCACGAGCAGGCTGCGCGCGGTGGCGGTGTTGAGGATATTCGCGGTCTCGATCATCTCGACCATGAAGGTACTCTCGCCGCGGACCAGGTTGTCCGACGCGCCGACGCGCGTGAAGATCCGGTCGACCACGCCGATCTCTGCCGCGCGCGCAGGGACGAAGCTGCCGATCTGCGCCATCAGCGTGATGAGCGCGACCTGACGGAGGTAGGTGGACTTGCCGGCCATGTTTGGTCCGGTGACGATCTGAAGCAGCGCGGCCTTCGTGTCGAAACCCGTGTCGTTCGGCACGAACTCACCGTGGGGCATCAGGTCTTCCACCACCGGATGCCGGCCGTCGCAAATGCTCAGTGCCGCGCCATCGTCCACCTGCGGTTGCGTATAGTCCTTGGTGACCGCGACTTCCGCGAGCGACAGCAACACGTCCAGCGTGGCGACCGCCTCCGCGGTTTGCTGGATACGCCGAGACTCCGCGGCGATGCGCTCGCGCAGCGCGACGAAGAGATCGTACTCCATCGACTGCATGCGCTCCTGCGCCGTGACGATTTCCTCTTCGCGTTCCTTGAGGGTGGGGGTGATGTAACGCTCGGCGTTGACGAGGGTCTGCTTGCGCTGATAGTCCTCCGGAACCGTTTTCACCTGCGCCTTGGAGACCTCGATGTAATAGCCGAAGACCTTGTTGTAGCCCACCTTCAGCGTGCTGATGCCGGTACGGTCACGTTCGTCCCGCTGCAGCGCCGCGATCCAGTCGCGCCCACCGCGCACCAGGCCGCGCAGGCGGTCGAGTTCCGGGTCATGCCCATCGCGAATCAGATTGCCTTCCGTAATCGGCACGGGCGGCTCGTCCACGATGGATGCCGCAACCCAACCCGCGACATCCATCAGGGGATCGAGCTGGTCAAGGAGCGCCGCGAGGAAGCCGCCCGGGGCGCCCGCGAGCGCGGTACGCAACTCGGGCACCCGGTCCAGCGAGGTGCCAAGGGCTTTCACGTCGCGCGCATTGCCCGCCTTCGAGGTGATGCGGCCCATGAGCCGTTCAAGGTCAGCGAAACCCTTGAGCTGTTCGCGCAGGCGCATGCGGCGCTCGGTGTCTTCGAAGAAGGCATTGACCGCCTCGTGGCGTGCGCGGATCTCGCCCACGTCCAGCAGCGGATGCAAGATCCAGTGGCGCAGCTTCCGCCCGCCCATGCTCGTCTGCGTGCGATCCAGCACGCCAAGGAGGGTGCCGCGCCTGGTCTTCTCCGCCAGCGACTCGACGAGCTCCAGGTTGCGCTGCGTGTTGCCGTCGAGCACCACATAGCCGGAAGGGCTGTAGCGCCGGGGGAGTTGAAGGTGGGGGACGGTGGCCCGTTGTGTCTGGCGGACGTAGGCGAGTACGGCGCCCGCGCAGCCTGCGGCTGCCGCTTCGTTCTCAAGACCGACGCCCTTGAGCGTGTTGAGTTCATAGAGATCCAGCAGCATTTCGCGGGCGTGTCCCGGATCGAACTGCTCGAAGTGCCGCGCGGTAAAGGCGATTGCGGGAAACTGCCGGCGCAGTGCGTCGAGCAGGCCACTCTCGTGATCCTCCGGCAACAGCATCTCCACCGGGCGCATACGTGTCAGCTCGTCGAAGATGGTCTGCTCGACCTCGCCCTCGACCCGCGCGACCAGGAACTCGCCCGTGCTCACGTCGACAAAGGCGAGGCCCGCCTCGCCGTCACGGATGCAGAGCGCGCCCAGGTAGTTGTTCGCCGTGTCATCGAGCAGTTCCGGCTCCATGACGGTGCCGGGCGTGATGGTGCGGATGACTTCGCGCTTGACGATGCCTTCGGATCTTCCACCTGATCGCAGATGGTGACGGTGCGCCCCGCCTTGATCACCTTGGCCACGTAGGCATCCACCGCGCGCACCGGCACGCCGGCCATGGGAATGCGGGCGTCCTTGTCCGCGCCATCGCGCGAGGTGAGTGTCAGCCCGAGCAGTTCCGCCGCTTCCAGTGCATCCTCGAAGAAGAGCTCATAGAAATCGCCCATGCGAAAGAAGAGCAGCGAATCGCCACACTCCGCCTTGGCGTGCATGAACTGCCGCACCATGGGGGTGACCTTGGCGGGCGATACATCGGCGAGCTTGATCCAGTTGTCGGCCATAGGCCGGGAATTATAGGGGGCCGGACCCGTCGGTGTACATGTACCCGGAAAGCATCACGGCGCGCCCGGACAGTAGCCATCTTCCGTGGGCGGAATCGCGCCCGGGCAGGCATAGTAGCCGTTCGAATTGAAGAACTGTATCAGGCGCAGGAGTTCGGAAAGACTGATCGCGAAATCCTGCGGGTTATAGTCGCTTGCGTGTGGCGTACAGGCGGTATCACCGGGGCCCGGCTGGTAGCCGTCTTCGGTCGACGCCGGTGGATTCGCGCAGGAGAACCCGTCTGAATTGAAGAATTGAATCACCCGCAGCAACTCAGAGAGACCAATCCGATGGTCGCCGTCCTGATCGGCGGTATGTACGCCGGGTGTCGTACCCTTGCCTTCACCCTCGCCTTCACCCTCGCCTTCACCCTCACCCTCGCCCTCACCCTCACCTTCACCCTCGCCCTCGCCCTCACCTTCACTGGGTGCGAGGGAGAGCACGCACATGGAACTCGGCGATGTGGCGCCGGGGCCATTGATGGTCACGGTATACGCACCGATGTCACCCGCTGCGAAGGGTTCGAAATGCTGTACGGACAGGTAGTCGAGTTGGCTGTCCGTTATGGAATCCGGTGCGTCGCCGATCAGTATTTCGCCACCCCAGCCGGGTGCATCGGAATCCAGTCGCGCGAAGGTGCTCCCGTTCGTCGGGCGCACGTTCGTCAGGGAAAGGTTGATCGCGGCATTCTCGCCCAAGGCGACGTCCGCCGGGTCGACGGTGATCGTGCAGGACGGTGGATTCCAGGTGGTCGTCAGGGTGCAGGGGGTGCCCTCCACACCGTTGATCTCATAGGCCGCGGTGAAGGTCGTCTGATCCGAGTCCGGCGAGGGGGTCCCATCGAGATCGCTTCGCACCGCGACCCCTACGATGCTTTCGCCCAAGGTGCTGAAGGTATTGTCATAGCCGTCGGAGCTTGTGATTCGGATGTTCATATTCGGGATGCTCGGCGGCGAAAAAACCAGTAAGAGCGCACCACCATTGCCGCCCACCGCGGGGTCGACGTAGTTGATGGCCAGGTTGGTGGCGCCAGACCCGGGATTGTAGAAGTCACGCACTTCCCCGCTGCATTCGGGAACGCTGATCGTACCCTCACCCTCGCCCTCGCCCTCGCCTTCACCTTCACCTTCACCTTCACCTTCGCCCTCGCCTTCACCTTCGGCACCCAACAAGGTGTACTTGTAAACGGGCTGCCGTCCGGCACTGCCAAACTCGCTGACCGTGTAGAAGGCCGCGCTGTCCGGGGCGAAGCCGATGGCCTCACCCTGAACTTCAAAGGTCACCGGGATCAGGCAGGGACTCGGGGTGAAGACGTCCTTGAAGTCTGCCTCGCCGCTGTACGGCCAGAACCGCACGCCGTTGTAGGTGCGCAACAGCACGCCGCTGCGGTCCGGCGCGATATCGCCCGCCGTGGCCGCATCGAAGGCGCCACTGCCCAAGTTGATCGCGCCCACCTGCGTCAGCACATTGGTGGCCGAATCGTTCAGCGGCGCAGCAGCGCGAAAGACATAGACCGTGTCCTGTGCGCCCGACTGTTTGGTGATCAGATAGACATCGTCGTTTGCTGGATCGATCAGCAGGGTCTCACAGTTAAACACCGTCTGTGGCGCATCGGGGTAGGCCAGCGTATAGCTTGTCACGCCATCGAGCGATGCGACGACCGGCGTCTGGCCCACGTTGACCGCCGGCTCCGCAACCCGGTAGAGCTGCAACTCACTACGGTTCAGGCTGTTGTTGCCCACATCGGCGACATAGATATAGTCCGTGCCGGGACCCGGGCCGATGGCGATGTCTTCCCAGTCGATGGCGTTCGCACCGCTAAGCGTGTAGGTCGCCAGCAGCGATCCGTCCTCTTCGATCGCATAGAGCTCGGCCGCCGCGCCGGAATCGTTGTGCACCCACAGGACGCCCACATGGTCGCGGCTCACCGCAACTCCGGAGATCTCATCCAGTGCCGCGGGCGGTTTGCCCAGGTTGGCGCTGCCGGAATAACTCGGGCAATCCACTCCCGCGATCGCGTTCACCGCGATACACCAAACCGCCACGCCAAAGAGTGATGATCTCAGCATATTCCCTCCAATACTTGGAGAGTATACCGATCACGCCGCTGCGCTGCATTACGCGCCGCCGGGACAGAATCCATCTTCCGTGGCGGGATCCGCGTCGGGGCAATAGGCGTAGCCGCCGGAGTTGTAGAACTGAATCAGGCGCAACAATTCGGAAAGTGAGACCACCCAGTCCTGCGGGTTGTAGTCGCTTTCGTGCGGCGCGCAGCCCTGGTCCGGATCGTTTGGGGCATAGCCGTCTTCGGTGTTCGCTTCACATCCGAGGCCCGCGGAGTTGAAAAACTGAATCACCCGCAACAGTTCCGACAGGCTGATGATCAGGTCTCCGTTCTGGTCGCCCGTGTGGATGCCGTCCTGCGTATAGAGGCAGTAGGCAAAGTCGTCCCCGATGCTGCCGTTGGTGCCGTACGCGAATCCGTCGCCGGTATCGCTGTTGGCCCAGTAGAAATAGCAGTTGCTGAAGTCGGTGCCAAAGACACTCACCCAGCCCGCTGCGAGCATGACCGGCGCCGCAAGCGCGGCTTCATAGCGGTACAGGTTGCCCAAGGCGCTGAAGGTGCCTGTGGGCTGTGCGAATGCCATCACCGTTTCCGATGCAACCAATGAGCCCGGCTGCCCGCCGTTGTCCTCGTAGAAAGCGATCTCGAAGTCGGTGTTGCGATCGCAGTTCACGCCGCCGGCACTGCCACCGCCCCACCAGACCACACGCGCTATGGGATTGTTCACGCCGCTAAAGTTCTCGTAGGCCCGGAGCCCATCGCCGGCGTCACTGAAACCGGGTGTGCTCAAGGTACCGGATAGCGGCTGGCTGATATCCGCACCGTCACTGCAGTCACTCTCCGCAAAGTTCCCCTCGGTCACCAGACAATAGGCAAAATCCCCTGCCGTATTGCCACCGCCGCTGGTATAGGCGTTGTTGTTGCCCGCCGCGCCGCTGGCCCAGTAGAAGTAGCAGGCGTCGAAATCAACCGCGAAAACACTTACCCAGGCCGACGCCAGATTCACTGGCGTGGAAAAAGTTGCTTCGTAGCGGTAGATGGTGCCGAGCGGCCCGATGGTACCCGTCGCCGTATAGCTCGGGGACACGCCCCGCATTGTGAGGAGATCGCCCGGTTGCCCGCCGGCATTGGTGTAGAAGCCGATCTCGAAGTCGCCCGTGTGCACGCACTCGCCACCGGCCGCTCCGCCGCCCCACCAGGTGATCCCCGTAATCGGTCCTGCTACATCTGTGAAATCATCGTAGGCACGCAGGCCGTCGCCATCGCCACTGAAGCCCGGCACATCCTGTGCGCTTAGTGGCGGCTGGCCGAAACTGCTCTCGCCCGGGCAAGTGTCGCCAATGGCGGGTTCCCCCGCAAGGGCGCAAGCCGCCATGGACGTGGCGATGAGGGCAACACTCCAAGCGACTGTCTTCATGGGCTGTGACTCCTAAACGTTGAGGGCAGCCTGTATCCACAACCGGCATTCACAAGACGGTGATACGCCATCACGATTCGCTAGTAACGGCTCATGGCATGGCGGGACAGAACCCATCCTCGGTGGGCGGGAGCAGATCTGGGCAGGCCACGTAGCCGCCACTATTGAAGAACTGTATCAGACGCAACAGCTCCGAGAGATCAATCTCGAAGTCAGCCGGATTGTAGTCGCTGGCGTGTGGGCTGCACAGTGTGGATCCCGGGCCCGGTTGATAGCCATCTTCGGTCGCGCCGGCGGACTCCGCGCAAGCATAGCCGCCGGAGTTGAAGAACTGGATCACCCGCAGCAATTCCGACAGGCTGATGGCGTGGTCACCGTTCTGGTCCGCGGTGTGAACGGCTCCGGACTCCGCTTCGAAGGCCTCGCCCTCGCCCTCGCCCTCGCCCTCGCCCTCGCCCTCGCCCTCGCCCTCGCCCTCGCCTTCGCCTTCACCTTCGCCCTCACCCTCGCCCTCGCCTTCGCCCTCGCCTTCGCCTTCGCCTTCGCCTTCGCCTTCGCTTTCCCCTTCCCCTTCCCCTTCCCCTTCACCTTCACCTTCGCCTTCGCCCTCGCCCTCGCCTTCGCCCTCGCCTTCGCCTTCGCCTTCGCCTTCACCTTCGCCTTCGCTTTCCCCTTCAACGAATGTCCAGCCGATGTCCTGAAACAGTGGGCGCGTCAGGTCGATGTCGTAGCCAGTCTTTGTGACGAAGGGCTCCATGAGAAGATCGGGTTCGCTATCCTCGTCGAAGTGCGAGACGGACGACCCGGCAATCACCGTTTCCGGGGCAAAGAGACGCAAGTAGCCCGCGCGCGTGCCGAGGCGCTCGTCCGTGTTTGCGCGCAGGGTGCCGCTCACCACCCCCGACATCAGCGCGATCTTCAGGGCCTCGCCCGTGCGATGGGTTACCCCGGCGGCCGGGATCGTGATTGTGGCATCGACCCCCGCGAGGGGGGCATGCCCATAGACCTGATTGTTCACAATGATGGCCGCGATCGCACCGGCCGCCTGCACGTTCTTCACCTTCGTGGTAAATTCACAATTGCCCCGATCAATCACCGCAATCTTCCCGGCCACGCTGTTCACGATCGCATCGCAACCGTCGAGCAGCATTTCCTTCGCATCGTTCACGAGCACCAGATCCCCGGTGATGCCTGTCGGGTCGATGGTGCCGCCAAAGGCCGCAAACTTGGCTTCGTGGCTGCCCGCGATTGATCCCGGCGCGGCGATGAAGAGCTCGGCCGCCGCGTCCAGTTCGGTGCTTGCCGCAGTGGTGTGTGCACCATGCCATACAAGCTTTGGCCCGTTCTTGGCCGATGCCGCGCGTGCGGCATCGCTCTCCATCGCATTCCAGTTCAACTCTGCGTCCAGGTCGTGGGTGAACTCGGAGAAGATATCGTCCCCGTCCATGAACTGTGCACCCGTGATCGGGTTGGTAAAGCTGCTGAAGCCGAGTCCATGGCCCATTTCGTGGAGCAATACCTGCACAATGTCGACGGTGCCGGCCGGCGGGTCGTTGTCCAGGCCATAGTAATAGCCACTGATTCCATCCAGGCAACCGGCGTCAATACTGGAATTAAAGGTGGCCGAGATGTCCGGGTTTTCCGGATCGAGATCGCTGCCCGCCAGTTTGTTGGCCAGCGCCGCGTGGTACCAGACATCCGGCAGGGGCGCATTGGGGAAATTTCGCGAGACAGTTGCAGCACCCGCCGACCCAAGGGTCGCCTGTACGCCATTGCAGAATTGGGAATCGAAGCGCGCGGAGACGGTGATGTCGACCGCGCTCTCGAGCATCGCTCCCCAGATGTCCGCCGCGAACTGAAAAGCGATCAGCCGTTGCGCGCCGAGCGTCGTTCCCGGGTTATCGCCGACGGGCGCGATGGCGCTGGCGTCGTTGAATCCTTCGCCGGGGCCGTCCTCATTGAGAATGTGTACCTGCGCCGCGTGTAGCGGGGCAGCGGCCAGCAGGACCGCAATGACCACGAGAAGACAATGTTCTGGCTTCATGTTATTGCGCCGCCGCCGTGTGCGCCGCATGGTTCACGCAGCCCTGTCTTGGCCCCTCGGGGGTCATGGTGATCATGGAGACGTTCTGGTAGCGACCCATCAGATGCACCGTTTCGGTGCCGTCCGCCCGCTTCCGAATGACCAGTCCGGCGTCGCCGCGCGATTGTGCCTCGCGCGATGCCTTGGGGCGCTGCCCCTGTTGCGATACCGTGGGTGCGCCCAAAGCGCCGGTCTCCGGGTGAACGTAGGCCCGCGCCGCATGCCTTCGCGCGTCTTGCGTCTCATTGCCGCCGATGGAGGTTTCCGTCGCCGGATTCCCATCTCCGGTCAAGGCCATCGCCATGCCCGCAATCCCCATCGCGGCGCTCGCCAGACACAGGTATCCTGTCCGTCGGTTCATTCGTCGTACCCCCTCACTGCTTGATGACGATCCGCGTACCCGCCCCCCGGGTGCGCTTCCAGTCCCCACCGTATCGTCATCCTAAACCTCACCTTGCTCTTTCAACGCTACCACGCTTTCAGAGAATGCGCAATTGCGATCGGCATAACTACTTGGGATTGCACCGCCTACGCACGTATGATCCTGTCCCATGTCAACTGAATCCTCCGCTACACCCGCCGACCGCGAACCGCACTATGCCGGGGTGCCGGTCAATTCACTGGCGCCACGCGCGCGCCGGCCCGTCCATGTTGTGCTCGACAATATTCGCAGCGCGTATAACGTCGGATCCATCTTTCGTACGGCGGATGCGGGCGCTGTTGATCACATCCACCTGTGCGGGATGTCCGCCCATCCGCCGCACCCCAAGCTCGAGAAGACGGCCCTCGGCGCCTTTGAGTACGTGCCGTGGACCTATTACGAGCGGGTCAAGGACTGTCTCGCCGCGCTGCGCGAGCAGGCGATTCCCATCGTGGCGATCGAAGTGACTGAAGACGCGGTGCCGATGCACCACTTTGACTGGCCGCAGCCGGTTGCGATCGTGTTCGGCAACGAGGTGAATGGCATTCATCCGCGCAACCTCGCGCGTTGTGATGCCACAGTCAAGATCCCCATGGCCGGATACAAGAACAGCATGAATGTCGCCACAGCCTTCGGGGTAATCCTCTACGATATCGTGGGCCGCTGGAAGATGCTCTGAGGGCTACTCGGCCGGCGGGTCTACGGCATCGACTTCGAAAACGTCTTCCGCAGTGTCTGGAACCGGTAGCACCGCCGCTTCCTCCGATTCCAGGGCCTGCTCCGCAGTATCCGGTATCTCCAGTTCGAGTTCCTCGGTCGGCTCCTCGGAAGTATCTTCCACGGCATCCGGCGTAATCGGCGGGCCCGTGATGCGCACCCGCATCGGCGTCGCCTTCTTGATGACGTTGACCGTCTGCTTGATGACCGGCAACTGCCCGAGGATGCTGCCCGTGACCGCCTCAAGCAGGTGCATGCGTACCACGATATCCGTCTGATTCTTCGGGAAATCGATGTGGCCGCTCGCTGCGAAGGAATGCGATTTCGCTACGACCTCCATCTCGTCCCAGTGCATGATGCCGTTCTCGAATCGGAACCTCGCGGTCGAGGTGTCGAAGTTGAGGCCCTTGTCCCGGATGGAAGGCAGCCGGAGCCGGATCAGTTCCGTGGTGCGCAGTAGCCCCAGCAGTTTGGTGGCGATGCCGAACTTGCCGTAGGTCCCGTTGCTGGCGGTGTAGTTGAAATGTCCATGGATACCGTTCAGCGGGGCATCGTCGAGTGGGAAAGACAGCGACAGGTCGCCATCGATCACGCCGGCAAGCTCGCGCGGCTGCGGGAATACGAGCCGATCCAGTTCGGCGAGATCCGCGCCTGCGAGCGCCAAGGCAATTTCGACCCGCGTCGGCTGTTCGTCCGTCGCGCTGCGAAGGGTCAGGGTGCCCGCCGCCGAACCGGACGCCGGCACAAAACGCAGATCGCCCAGCGTGATCGCGGAAGGCAATACCGACACCTGGGTTCGGAGATCACGCATGATCCCATTGCGGTAGTGGACTTCGCCCAGATCGACGTTGAGCGTGCCCGCGTAGACCCGCGCGCCTTCATCCTTGGCATCGCCGGGTGCACCGCCCCCGCTGCCGCCCGTGAACGCGGAGAAGGTATCGACCATCGCGAGCACGGCATTCAGGTCCAGTTTCGCCCCGTTGAGCGCGCCGCGCCACGATTCGCCTTGCGATTCCGCCGTCAACACACAGTCACTGTTTGCTCCGCGGATCCGGAGGTTTTCGACCTCAACGAGACCATTGCGGAAACGCACCCCGCCGTTGAGTGCGTCCACGCCCAACCCCGGCGCCAGTGCAAAGGCGACGTCATCCAGGGCGAGGTCGGCATTGATCGGCATCGTCTGGAAGGATCCCGAAACCGTACCAGAGGCCACCGCGCCATCGGTGAGCAGGCCGCGCAGGTTGCCCAGGTCCAGGCGGAAGGCCTCCGCGGCCAGCCCCTTCTCATTGGCCTGCAGTTCGATGCGCTCACCCAGCACTGCCACCTGCACGCGCTGTAGCGCGCCCGCGCTGGCTGCCACCTGCACCGAAGCGGCCTGGCCCGCGCCCTTGCTCAGGTGCTCGCCCACGCGCAACGTCGCATCGTCCAATCGCGCACTGAGATTCACGCGCTGATCCGCGGCGCCATAGTTCAGCGAAACGTCCGCCGTGCCGCTTCCGCGGATACCCTCGGGCAGCGCGCTTCCCAGCCGATCCACCGCCACCGTTGCGTTCGCTTCGAGCGAAGCCGGCGACCACCCGGTATCCGTGGCGCGCAGGGCAAGCGTGGCGTCGAGGGTCGGCGCGGTCGTGCGTGCGATATTCAGGCGCATCGATTTTCCGTCGTCCCCCGGCGTCAGGCGCACGTCGAAGGGGCCGCTGCCGTAGGATCGAAGGGCACCGGTCGCCCACGACTGCGCGGCATCGGGGAGAAAGGGGCCCGCAATACCGGCGAGATTCGCGCCTAGCGCGCCGGACAGACTGCCATCGCCCGAGGTGTAGCGGCCCTTCCAACTCACCGCGCCGAAACGTTCGGAGGCCAGCTTCGCGTCGGCGTTGACCACGCCCTCCGTCGTCGAGAAGGTCGCATTCAAGTCGCTGATCGTATCGTTCAAACCACCGGCCGCGATCTTTGCGCGGCCGTTGGCAATTGTGCCTTCGACCACCAGATTACGCGGCATCCCGCCGTCGGGCGTGATGCTTCCGGACAAGCGGGTGAATGCGACGCTCCCCGCGGGATCGGACAGGACATCCGCCGGAAGCGCGAGACGGAGCAGCGGGCTGGATAAGTCCGCGCCGCCCGAAAGGTTCATCGCCCAGCCCTCCGATCCCTCGGCAGGGTTCAACGCACCGCTCACGCGCACACCCTCGGCGCGCAGGTCGTCCAACACCCAGCCCGCGCCCTGGTTCCGGACACCGCCGGAAAGACCGGTGATCGGCACCGGGTCCGCGCCGGGCGAAGGCGCCATGGCACCGGCCACGCCGTCCAGGGTGATCGCAATCGCCAGATCGTCCGGCATGCCGCCATCCCCGCCGAAGGTGCCCTTCAGCGTGTCGATCTGCGCCTGACCGGCATCGAGCCGCAGCCCATCGAAGGGCAGCCAGGGCGAGGGATCGGCCGCCGCGAGATCCGCCGTTCCATGAATGTCCACGGCGAAGGTCCCCGCGGCCGCATCCGGCGTGACCGTACCCGTAACGCTGAGGCCATCCGCATTCAGTGCATCGATATGCACCGAGTTCTCCGCGAGGTGCACGCGGCCTTCGATGTTGTCGAGAAGCACGTTCTCCTCCGCGCCAAGGAAATCGATGCCGTAGAAGGTCGCTTCGCCCGTGTAGGGCGTGAAGCCGCCGTCGAGTGTGATGCCGAGCAACACGTCTTTCGCCGTGAAGCGGGCGTCTTCTTGCGGCGCGACACGCACACCGGACGGCGCAACGCGCGCCAGCAGCGCGGCGATGCCGCCGGAAGGTAGCGCCGCCCGCGCAATCTCGAGGGCAATCGCTTCTCCCGGGGCCCAGGTTACATCGCACACCGCCTCCACACCCGGCGCCTGCCATTGAAAGTCATTCAGAATCAGCTTGTCATCGCGCCACCAGGCCTTTGCGCTGACCGGACCCGCAAGTTGTCCCTCGCCCGGCAATTCCAGATCGCCCGTAATCGCCACGGCGATCTCGGATACGTCGCCGCTGAAGGCGCCGCTCAGGTCCGCGCGTACCGGCGCCGGCACCTCGGAACTGAGGCCACGCAAGGCCACTTCGCCACCGATACCGGTCATCTCCAACGCGGTGTCGAATTCCAGCGCGACATCCGCCGTCGCCTGTGGTCCAATCAGGGGCGCGCGCAACGCGGCGCTCAGGGTGAAAACATCTTCATCCAGACCGTCCAGCGCGAAGCTGCCTTCGGCGGCCACGCGGCCAAGGCGTGTGGCGTGGAGTTGATCCGCTTCGACACGGTCTACGGAAACCTGTATTCCAACGCCGCTAGCTTCTCCGCCACCACCCAATGCCTGCGACACCGAATTCCACACCGTCATGATCCGGCCCCAGTCTTCCGGCAGTGTAAGGCCGAAATCGTCCAGTTCGACCACGCCAATCTCGACCCGGCCCAGCAGCAGCGGGAGCCAGCGTATGTACGCCGTAACCGCCGCAGCGCGCGCCTCCATCTCCGAATCGCCCGCGCGGACGCCGTAGGCGGTCAGGCCGGGCAGTGGAAACCAGGTAATTTCTACACGCTCCACCGAGGCGGGAAGGCCGGCGGCCTGCGCCAACTGATCCGCGATAAGGTCCCGGACATTTTCGGCATTCAGGAAACGGCTCGCAGCGAAGCCGCCCCCGGCGAGCAGCAGCACGGCGGCGAGCAATAACCACCAGGGCCATCGGCGGCGGGCTTTTTTTTTCGTGTCCAAGGCCATGCCTCCAGTCTAGCAGCCGCCGCGCAATTCGACAATCGATCACGAAGCGGTTGGTATTGTGTTAACGGTCTGCGGACTGCGAGAATTTCGTGTCGCTGTTTTTGTCTTCTCGTGCTACAAAAGGGATCTAGCATGATCATAACTGGATTGTCATCCGGCGCCTGTTTCGTGCGTCGTGTCGTAGGGGTCACTTGCCTTCTGATGATTGGCACGGGGGGTGCCGCGGCAGATGCCATAGTGCCGGCGCCGTCGCTTTCCGCGTCAACGCCCTGGGACCTCCACGCGCTCAGCGGCGCGCCGGCATCCACCTGGATCGCACGGGAAGGCGCCGCGCATTCGTTGACCTACGCGGGCCTGCCCTTCGAAGGGCACGACACGGAAGTTTTTGCGTACTACGCGTCGCCCGAAACCCTCAACGGCGGGACGCCGGAGGCCGCTCCCTTCCCCGCCGTGGTGCTGGTGCATGGTGGCGGCGGCACCGCCTTCCCGCAGTGGGTCTCCCTGTGGGCCGAGCGTGGCTATGCCGCAATCGCGATGGACCTCGCGGGCAAAGACGCCGATGGTGCGCGTCAGCCGAAAGGCGGACCGGATCAGGGCGACGACACGAAGTTCGGCCGGATCGACAGCCCACCGTCGGAACAATGGTCCTACCACGCGGTCGCGAATGTGATCCTGGCGCATTCGCTGATTCGCAGCTTCACCGAGGTGGACGCGGATCGCACTGCCGTCACCGGCATCAGTTGGGGCGGCTACCTCACGAATATCGTCGCCGGGCTCGACCACCGTTTCAAGGCGGCGGTCCCGGTCTACGGCTGCGGTTTCCTCCACGAAGGCAGCGCGTGGGACGACCAGTTCGCCGCAATGCGCCCCGAACAGCGTGACCGCTGGGTGCGCCTCTGGGATCCCTCGTCCTACGTGGGGTCCGCGGCCATGCCCGTCTTCTTCGTTAACGGCACGAACGACTTCGCCTACTGGATGGAAAGCTATGCGAAGACCTACGGCCTCGTCGAAGGCGAACGCAACCTGTGCATCACCGTCAACATGCCGCACGGGCACGAAGCCGGTTGGGCGCCGAAGGAGATCGGCCTCTTCATCGACCAATACTGCATCGGCGGCACGCCGCTACCGAAGCTGACGGACGCCGGAATCGCCGATGGCGCGGCCCGCGCCACCGTGCACGCGGCGACCGCACTGCAGTCCGCCGAACTGCACTACACGACCGACACCGCTCGCAGCCCGGACCGCAAGTGGGAGACCGTGCCCGCGACGATCTCCGGCAATACGATCCACGCCGCCGCGCCGCCGGAAAGTACGACGATCTGCTTCTTCACCGTGGTCGATGCGCGGGATGCCGTGGTGTCCAGTGCGCTGGTGTTTCCTGCGAAATAATCCGCAGTTGCTCGATTTTTCCCGAATCAACGGTCGAAGAAGGACGACGAAAAACCGTGTCATTTCGACCGAAGGGAGAAATCTTAAGACCTCTCCCTATGGTCGAGGTGACATGATGCAGGCTGTGCGGTTTACAGGACGTCCGCGTTCAAGACGCACGCGTCAATCCATCGGATAGGTCATGCC
>JAUIKJ010000380.1 GCA_030430835.1 Candidatus Hydrogenedentota bacterium | reverse complement strand
TGTTCATAGTTGGCGCTCACCTTGTCGCTTTCTACGCCGCCCGGGATTCGGAAGGCGCGCTGGAAGCTGCCGTAGCTCCGTTCGACGCGGCGATAGCCGTCGCCCTTCTTTTCCGTGTTCTGGTTGCGGACGCCCTTGAGGGTGACCAGTTCGTCGACGACCGTGAGGTGGATATCCTCCTTCTTGACCCCAGGGAGATCCGCTTCGATGACGTAGGCATCGTCGGTCTCGTGCAGGTCTACCGAGGGCGCCCAGCCGTTGTCCGGCTGGTCGAGTTCCATCGGGAAGCCGTTGAAGATGCGGCTGAGCCGATCTTCGATGTCGCGGAATCCGCTGAAGGGGGAGAGGGCGTTGCGGTTGCTGGGAATCAGGTTGCTCATGGTAGGTTCTCCTTTCGTTGCTTGCCGGCCTTCGCCGGTTGATTTCGGTTGCTGGCCTTCCTGTTGCATCTGGCATACCAAGAATTGCGAGTTTGGTAAGTGCCGGATTCTATTGAGTTTAGGAGATGTGCCGGTTGGGTGGCGGCGATTCCGTGCGCGCGAAGTGTTGCAGGGCCGAACGGCGCTGTCTCAGAATGAATCGCTGGGGCAGAAGCGCTTGCGGGATTTTGTCTGTAAACAATTGACAGTAACCGGGCGTCGTGCTAAACTCGGGCGTAATCAACGGTTGTACATGTCGTGCGACGTGTGGAGGGAGAGTGTGATCATGGGCATGAAGCGTTTCGGAACGATTTTGGTCGCGGCGATGGTGATTGTCGCGCTGCTGGCGCCCGCCACCCCGGCGATAGCGCAGATCTATGATCCGGATATTGACCTCCCCAAGCCCTCCGGTTTCGAGAAGCGGATGACCAAGCTGGGCCGCGGTATTTCGAACATTCTGTTCGGTTGGGCGGAGATCCCGCTGACCTTTGACAAGAAGATGAAAGAAGGCAAGCCCTTCACCTACCTCGTCGGCGTGGTGCCGGTATTGGGCACGGCGCGCGCGGTCATGCGCACGAGCACGGGCGTGTTCGAAGCGGTGAGTTTCCCGGTGTCGGACAAGGACGTGAACTTCGACGCCGTACTTGAACCCGAGTACATCTTCTAGCCCTTGATCATCTGGAAGCAACAGGGTGCCGCAACCGTCGGCGATTTGACGCTGGCGGATGGACGCCGTGCCAACGTTGTCGTGGTGGGTGCAACCAGCAACGAGAAGGGCGCGGCGATCGTGATTCCTCCCTCCGTGTCGGGCGCCCCGGCGGAAACCATTCTGCTGCCCGCGGGCAATTTCTTGTTGCACCCCTGGCACCGGCTTGAGGTCATCTGCATGCAGGAGCGTTGCTTCGGCACCTTCGGCCTTCCGCGGCCGGAGCTGGAGGCAGGATGACCGGCGGCCCGCCCTATGACATCGACGTGCTGCTCGATGAAGTGGTCACCCTCCCCAGCATGCCGGAATCGCTCATCCGGATCACGGATCTGATCAACGATCCGAATTCCACGATGAACGACATCGCGCAGGCGATCGCGATGGAGCCGTCGATCGCATTCAAGACGCTGCGTATCGTGAACTCCGCCTATTACGGTCTCGGCCAGGAAGTGAAGACGGTCGAGCACGCGGTGGTGCTGCTGGGAATGAAGGTGATCAAGAACCTCGTGTTGACCGCGACGGTCTTCCAGGCGATTGAAGGCGCGGCGGATCGTTTCCTCAAGCACGCGATTGCCTGCGGCATCGCGATGCGCACCCTGGCGCGGACCGAGAGCGCGCGCGCGAAGTTCGACTCCGCCGAGGAGGCCTTCCTGTATGGGTTGCTGCACGACATCGGCAAGGTAATCCTGGAGGAGTATCTGCCGGATGCGTGCGCGCGCGTGCATGAACGCGTGCGCGATGAAGGACTCGCATGGCATGAGGCGGAACAGGCGGTGATCGGCGTGGATCACGCCGAGGTGGGATCACAACTGGCCTTGAAGTGGAAGCTCGATCCGGCGGTGGCCGATGCAATCGCGGGGCACCACGACATCCACCGGGTGTCGCCCGAGCACCAATGCTATGCGGCGACGCTGGCCGTGGCGAATTATCTTTGCGGCGCGGCGGGCTATGGCGCCTACCCGAAGGCGGTGCTGCAAATGGATCAGGCAACCTGGGACGCGACGGGCCTCTCGCCGGACACGCTGGACGCGGTGGCGAGCCGCTTCTTCAGTGCGATTCCGGACATCGACGATCTGCTGATGCTTGCGGCCTGAGCCGCACCCGCGGCTGTGCTACGATAGCCTGCCTGAAGCGACGACACCCACACGGGCTCCTTTCCACCATGCACCTTAGCCGACTCGAATGCCGCGATTTCCGGCGGATCGAAGCCCTCGATTTCCGGCCGACGCCCGGGCTGAACGTGATCCATGGCGGGAACGCGCAGGGGAAGACGACGGTGCTGGAGGCCGTGCTCTTTGCGGCGACCTCGAAGAGCCACCGCACGACCACCGAACGGGATCTCCTGCGACATGGGGCCGCGGGATTTCATGTGACGGCGGAGGCGGTGCGCGCGGACCGGCAGGTGGTGCTGGAGGCGCACTGGTGGCAGGGGGCGAAGCGCTTCAAGGTGAACGGGATCGCGCAGCCGCGCGTGAGTGACATCCTTGGACGGTTGGCGGTGGTGTTCTTCTCGCCGGAAGACATCGATCTCGTCAAGGGTGGCGCGGGCGTACGGCGGCGCTTTGTGGACATGGAACTCGCGCAGATCGATCCGCAGTATCTGACCGCCTTGCAGCAGTACCGGCAGGTGTTGCGCCAGCGCAACGAGTTGCTGCGCGCCGACGAGACGCTGATCGAGGTCGATCTGGGTGCCGACGTCCTCGCGTTCGAGCGAGGGAGCGGGATGCGCTGCGTGACGAACATGGGTGCCGAACCGGTCGCCCTCCCCGCGGGTGAGCTGCTGGTGACGTCCGCCGTCGTGTCGGGACGCGTCCTGCCTCCCGACACGACAGCCTGGCTGAGCAAGGCTCCCCGGTCTCACGCCACCGACCGACCCCACGGG
>JAUIKJ010000379.1 GCA_030430835.1 Candidatus Hydrogenedentota bacterium | reverse complement strand
GCCCCGGGCACGGCACCCGAGAGCACCTGAGCGATAACGGTCTGAATATCGAGGACGTTGGTGGCGCGGTCACCGTTGGCATCCGCGGGGGGCTGCGGCAGGGACGGAAGCGCGGCCACCGCGGCGCCCAAGAGCGCGGCAACCAGCAAAAAATGGGATACGCACCGCAACATAATTTCCTCGAATCGCCCTTCGCTCAAACTAGCACAGGCCCCGCAGGCTGTCAACCGTTTCTACCCTCCTCCACCTCGTTCTCCACCCGCGCAAGAAACCAGCGTTGAAACAGAATCAGAAGCAGAATAAGCGGTGCCCATACGTAGGGCCGATCAAAGCGGAGGATGCCTGTGGCCAGAATATCCCGGGTCAGCGCGAGCGACTGGCCGCTGGCCAGGCCCGCCGCCACGCCGGAGACATAGAGTACGGCCACGATAATGAGCATCTGTCCGGTGATTCGTGCCTCAAGGTAGGGGGGGCGCCGACGGATCAGTAGCACAGCCGCCGCGAGTGCGCTCAAGAGACTGAGCAACGCGAAGATGAGAACATCGTCCAGAGGCGCCGCGGACTGCCGTGCCACGAAGTAGAGACCCACGGCATAGGCGACGCAGGCGATCGCGGAGGCGATTGCACAAAGGGCCACGCGAAACACGAGGCGCGATCGAAGAGGCGCGTCCACCGCTTCCGGATGCTCCGGCGGGCGCAGTTGATAATGTACGCCGAGCAGCGAGAACTGCTGCACGCCCCAGAGCAGGAGAACACTGCCGGACACGGTACCCAGCAGGCGTGTAAGTGAGCCCGCGCCATCCGCGAGCACAAGCACCTGCGGACTGAACAGCATGGCGAGACCAGCCAACAGCATCCCAAGGCCGAGCAAGCCATGCATGCCCCGTGCCGGGCGCAGCATCGCCACCAGCGCGAGCGCCTGCAGCACAGCGCCCCAAACGGGATACAACTGGGCGTGGAAAAAGAGCTGAAACATGCCAAAGAGAATCAGGACCGCCGCATGGAGGCGAACTTCGCGGGCCCGTTCCGCCGCAGACTTCTGCGGCAGCCACGCGAGAAACTGATCGCGCTGTGCCGGGGTACAACGAAAGGTATGCGCCTTGAGCCCCTGCAGCACCTCGAAGGCCACCGTCGCGCCCCGGAACACGTCCCAGCGGAAGCGCATGTGCCGCACGGCATCCTCGCGCGGCAGCATGAGCACCGTACGGTCTTCCGGCGACACCAGCGACAGAATATCGCCATCGAATACAGCACGCCAAACCTGCGACTGATCCCCCCGGATACCGCGCAACTCCAGTTCGCGCGGTGCCGGAATCGGCTCCGATCCGCTTTCGTCCTTCGCCAGGCTCATGGCTGGGGTCCCCACCTCTTGCACCCCATGCTATACTCCGCGGATGGCAAACTTCTACGACGCCGTATACCGGCTGGTGCGGAAGATCCCGCGGGGGCGCGTGATGACCTACGGTCAGATCGCCACCATTCTGGGCGCGCCGCGTGCCGCGCGTGCCGTGGGCTACGCGATGCGCGCCAGTGGCCGGGAAGATGATGTGCCGTGGCAGCGCGTCATCAACGCCCAAGGCCGCATCAGTGCGCGGACGGAGGTAGAGCGCCCCATGCTTCAGCGCATGTTGCTGGAGGCAGAGGGTATCACGTTCGACGCGGACGACGCCTGCGACCTCAAGCGCTACCGTTGGGATCCGAAGAACCCGGACCGGTACCGCTTCGAGGGTGCACTCGACAAGTTGCCCTTCTGAGAACCCGCTATCCCGTCACCCGTGCCACGCCACCCAGCGCGTTCACCGCATCCGCGAAGCCGGGGAAGGTAATATTCACCGCCTCATACCCGGTAATCGTGGTCGTACCCGCGATACCCGTGGCCGCAATCGCCAACGACATCACCACACGGTGATCGCCATGCCCGTCGACCGTCGCACCGTGCAGGGTGCTCTCGCGAATCACCAGACCGTCCGGACGTTCCTCGATGTCGGCACCCAACTTGGAAAGCTCCTGACACATGACGGCGATGCGATCCGTTTCCTTGAGGCGGGCCTGCGGCACGTTGACAAGCCGGGTCTCGCCCTCCGCAAAGCAGGCGAGTGCCGCCATCATCGGCAGTGCGTCGGGCGTGGCGTTAAGGTCCAGTTCGCAGCCCTTCAACGCCTTGGCCTGTACACGCACACCCCTCTCTTCCACCGTGATCTCCGCGCCCATCGCGCGCAGGTAGTCCACCGCCGCCTTGTCGCCTTGCGTATCCTCCATGTCCAGGCCAACACTCAGCACCGCGTTCCCCGCCATCGCGCCTGCCGCAAGGAAGAAGGTCGCCGAGGAGAAGTCACCGGGAATCCGCCGCTGTACGGGCGCGAAACGCTGTCCTGCAGCCACCCGAAACTCGGTGTAATCATCGTCGTATGCCACCTCGATCCCCTGCCGCGCCAACCAGTCCAGAGTAATCCCGACATAGGGCTTCTCGTACATCAAGGGCACATGAATCGCCGTATCCGTCTCGGCGTAGGGCGCGTTGATCAGGAGCGAGGTTACGTATTGACTCGTCTTCGCTTCGATGGTCGTTTCACCACCACGAAGCGGACCTTCGACGGCGTAGGGCGGACAGCCATTGTTCCGTTCGGAAACGCAAGACGCACCAAGATCGTTCAATATGGGCGCTATCTGACGGTGCTTCTCTGCATTGGTCAGGGATTCGCCATGAGCGCGGGCTGGCTTAATCCCAGCGCCATTCTGCCCAACTTCCAGGGCGAGCTGGTGATGATCGAGCCGGTTACTCATCACCGGTTTTCCCAGACTGTTCAGCAGAAACGGCAACAGGCGCGACAGCGGCAGCAACGGGCGAAAAGGCCCCGACGGTCGCTGGCTGAATTGAACCTCGTGCAGCGCCCCTTGCAACGGTGCCGACTTCGCGGTGTAAGGCGTCCATGCGCGAGCTTCTCGATGCGCCCGGAGTAACCCGGGGCCTGCGGCGCGTAGCCGGTGAAATCCTCGAACGACACCAGGGTAGCCG
>JAUIKJ010000378.1 GCA_030430835.1 Candidatus Hydrogenedentota bacterium | reverse complement strand
ATCCGCAACGACGCCGCCAGTGGCGGGGTGGCATTTTTCGACCTGGACCGCACCCTGATCAGCGGCTATTCGATACTGGCACTGGCCCTGGAGACTGCCCGGTATGCCGCCGGGCGCGGCGATCTTCTTCCACGGCAATACGCTGCATCGCTCGGACATGAACGCGAGCGACAACCCGCGCTGGTCGCTGATTTGCTGCTACAACGCCGCGCGGAACGATCCCTACAAGGAGCACCACCACCCCTGCTATACACCGCTCGAAGTCTGGCCGGATGAACGCGTACTCGAGGTCGCCCGGCGGGAATGGTCCGCGATGGAAGCGCTGAGCTCCTGACGATGGGGGACGACACAAACGCGCGTCTCGGCGCGCGGCCCGATACCACCCGGATCGATGTGCCCGATCTCGACTACCGCCCGAAGGACCCCGACGACTATCGTCCCGGGATTGCGCTCATCGGATGTGGTGGCATTGCCGCGGAACACCTAAAGGCCTACACCGCCGCGGGCTACCCGATTCCGGTCCTCTGCGATGTCGACCGTGTTGCCGCGGAGGCCCTGCGCGACCAGTACTTGCCCGATGCCGACGTCGTCACCGACTATTCCGACGCACTCGCCTGCAGCGGTGTTGAAGTTGCCGACATCGCGACGCACCCCGCGCCGCGCGTGCCCATCATTGAGGCGGCCCTACGGGCTGGCAAGCACGTCCTTTCCCAGAAGCCCTTCGTGCTTGACCTGGATGTGGGTGAGCGGCTGGTGGCCTTGGCCGCCGCCCACGGGGTGCAACTCGCCGTGAACCAGAACGGCCGCTGGGCACCGCACTTCGCGTGGATGCGCGCCGCCATCGACGCCGGGCTGCTTGGTGACGTGGCCAGCATGGACGTGTCCCAGCAATGGGATCACAATTGGGTCAAGGACACGGTCTTTAATGCGGTTCCCCACCTCCTGCTTTACGACTATGCCATTCACTGGTTCGATATCGCATGTGTGTTCTTCGGCGACCGCACGCCACTGCGCGTGACGGCGTCCGCCACGCGATCGCGCAGCCAGCAGGCCGCGCCCTCCTTACTGGCCCATGCCGTCATTGAGTTCGAAGACGGGCAGGCCACCCTCGCTTTCAACGGCGACTGTATCCATGGGCAATCCGACCGCACCACGGTCGCCGGGAGCACCGGCTCCCTCCATAGCGAAGGACCGGGAATTCTCGATCAGAGCGTGACACTATACACCGCAAAGGGCCACACCACCCCTGTCCTGCAGGGACAGTGGTTCCCCGATGGCTTTCATGGCGCCATGGCCGAGCTTCTCCGCGCGATCGCAGAGAAGCGTGCCCCCGGGCATAGTGCCGCCAACAACCTGCGGAGTCTCGCCCTCTGCTTTGCCGCCGTTGCCAGCGCCGAATCCGGCACCCCGCAGGTCCCCGGTACGGTACGGCGTTTGCCCGGCACGACCGGATAAGCACCCCGGCTATCCAGGGCCTAGCCCGCGCTTGTGATCCGCCGCCGGTCTTCGCCTGTGCACGCCCAAAAAATCACTTGACAAATAAACGAAATCAACCTAAGATGGATCTCGATGTCCATTAATTAGCGTCTAATGGGCCTATAGGTGCATTTATACAGCGATGTTTCAGCTTTACTCCAAGCGCTGCGAGTACACCCTCCGGGCGTTGGCCTACGCGGCCTCGCGCGATGCGGGCGAGCGTATCCGCGTGCCCGATGTCTGTGAAAACATCGGGATTCCGGAGTCCTATACACGCAAGGCGTTTCAGGAACTCGCGCACGCGGGATTCCTGGAGGTGCAACGCGGACCCGGCGGGGGCTATGCCCTCAGCCGACCCGCGGAAGAAATCTCGGTGATGGACGTTATCGAAGCCGTGGATGGGAAAGGCGCATTCGATCAATGCGTGTTGGGCTTCAAGGAATGCAACGCCGATCGGCCGTGCCCACTGCACCACGTCTGGACGGCCGGCAAGAACAAGTTGATTGAGGAATTGCGCAACACGTCGATTCGCGAGGTTTCCCGGGTGACCGCGACGGTTCCGTCGGGGCACGAGATACCCGTTGAGGAACCGAAGCAGGCCGACGCCAAGCGATCCCGCGCCCGAAAGAAGGAGGCGCGCTGATGCCGGTCTCCGGACTGATCGTACGGACAAGGCCCGGTGTCGCAGACGCCGTGTCGCGCGCATGCGCAGCGCTCTCCTGTGTCGAGGTGACACATGTGGAGGACCCGGCCTTGGTAGTGGTGACCGACGGCGCAACGGAGAAGGAGGATCGGCGTGCCATGGAGCAGTTGCAGTCGTTGGAGGGGGTCGTCGCCGTGGAGCTGATCTATCACAACTTTGAGGATGCCTGAGGCATGAAAACCATGACGAACCGCCGGGAGTTTATTCGCCAATCCGCTCACCTGGCGGCCCTTGCCGCGCTTGGCGGTACCGTCAGTGGCGGCAAGGCCACGGCCGCGTCCGCGCTGCCCGACGGTCTCGCCTGGCACAAGGCGCCCTGCCGGTTCTGTGGTACGGGCTGCGGCGTGCTCGTCGGCGTGCTTGACGGCCGGGTCGTGGCGGTCCAGGGCGATCCCGAGGCCCCGGTGAACCGGGGGCTGCTGTGCGCAAAAGGCTACCACGCGGGCGGCGCGCTCTATGGCAACGATCGTCTGACGACACCGATGGTCCGAAGCAATGGCAAGCTTCGTGAAGTCAGTTGGGACGATGCTATTGACCTGATCGCCGACAAGATCATGGCGGATCCCGCGCACTTCGGCTTCTACGGTTCCGGCCAATGGACCATTGTCGAAGGCTATCTCGCGCTGAAATTTACGAAGGGCGGGCTCGGCAGCAACCACATTGACCCGAATGCGCGCCTGTGCATGGCCAGTGCAGTTACCGGTTTCGTCAGTACCTTCGGCGTCGACGAGCCCTCGGGCTGCTACGACGACCTCGATGAATGTGACACCATCATCACCTGGGGCAACAACTGGGCCGAGATGCATCCCGTCCTGTTCTCGCGTTTCATGGATCGCAAGAACGC
>JAUIKJ010000377.1 GCA_030430835.1 Candidatus Hydrogenedentota bacterium | reverse complement strand
ACAGGTGTTCGGAATCGAAGGTTCGCCCGGGGCGACAACGCTCGTCGGTTTCGACCGGTCGGGCTAGAACGAACCGGCGAGATCGTCGACCTGCTGCGGGAAACCCGTGGCCAGAGCCTGCTTGATGGCTGGGAAGAACATGGCCGACAGCATGCCTTTCGTCCGCAGTGAGATCGTAGCCCGCCTCAACAGCGCAATCCCAGTCGTCGCGTTTCCATGAGCTGGTGGATGTCGCCGTCCAGTGGCTTGTGCCGGGCTGGTTTTCGATGATCTCGCTGATCTCGGTTGTTGCCGATGAGAGGATCGTTTCTGCCCCTGGGACCGGATAGGCGAAGGCTGGCGCCACATTGACGATGCGGATGCGGCCGTCGGCGTCGGGAGCGATGGGGGCGTAGTCTGCGGGGGGCGGGGCGGGAGATGTCCGGACCGGAATAGGGAAGTGCGCGGGATGCTTCGAGCAGCCGTGCGATCTCCTCATCGCCCTGCGGATAGCGCGCGAGTTTCCGGGGGCGTGCCTTCAGTATACGTACCCGCCCCGCACCCACGGGGAAGAATTCATTCCGTGCAGCATTGTCGAGCGCGAAACGGTCGAAGAGGTCATCCGCCGGCGTCCGGTCGTTCGCGCCGTCGCCGTTCCACCAGGCCTCTACGTGATGATAGGGATCACTGCCATCGCCCACGTAGACCAGTGCGCCGCCGGCACGCACCCATTTGGCGATCACGTCGTGGTAAGCCGGCGTCAGGGGCTTCTGTCCTTCGTAGGTCAGAAACAGGATCTTGATGTTGTCCAACGCGTCGGTCTGCGCAATGGTCTCCAGTTGTACGGGCACGACGTGGAGCCCCCGTTTGAGCAGCGGTAAGGCGAGGCCGTAGAAGGAACTCAGGTCCGCATCGCTCGCATGCGGCGCGGCACGCTGAAACATCATCGTGTCCGACACCACCACCCCCACGGCAGGCGCGGGGGCTTCGCCTGGATAGCGCGTAACGTCGTTCAAGGCGTTGATCACCGTCAGCACTTCGACCGCGTAGTCCGGAGGAATGGCCGTGCGTTCCGCGTCCGCTGGCGTCTGTTCGTCGAGGCGGTACTTCCCGCGAAAGATGCGGTTGGGCCATGGCATCACCTCGAAGCGTGGCTGATCGTTCCAGAGCAGCGAGGCCACCACGGTGGCTTCGTAATTGTGCTTGTAGTCTGCCCAGGATCGATCCGGATGATCCTCGATGGGGTCATGCAGCAGGGTCACCACCTTGTCAGCGGAGCGCGCCAGGTGCAGCATCTGGCCATATTCGAGGAAGGCCGTCTCAAAGGTGCGCTCCTTGCGCACACCCTTGTATACGTTCGGCGTGCGGCTGGTGCCGGTCCATACCTGTGCGACGTAGCCGTCGAACTCGGGGATATCGAGCAGGCTGGCCATCGGCGTGACGATCCGCCAATGGGCATAGTTGAGCAGGCTGTGCGTGGGCACAAGGCATTCGAGGTCGCGACCCTGAGTGGAGGCGCGCGCCTTGGCGTCGGCCATCACGTCGCGCAGGGCGTCGTGATAGAGCTGGTACTTCAGGCGGCTCGCTTTCCATTGCGCGTCCACGCTGCTGTCCGGCGCAACCCATTCGCTGCCGAATACGCGCTTCCACTGGGCCCTGAAACTTTCGGACCAGCCGCTCTCCGCCCAGAATTCCGGTTCTTCGAGGTAGAGCCGCTCTACGCCGAAATCGATCGCGGGCGCGATATAATTCTTGATGAAATCGACGTAGGCGGGGGAGGGGACGTTGTATCCGACAACCCTGCTATCGCCATGCATGTACACCCGGCCCTGCTTCGAGGTCTGGATCTCGTCGACCTTCAGATCCACCTCGCTGCCGTAATAGTCGCCATATCCACCCCAGGAGATACCGGTCATCAAGGCGAGGCGATAGCCCTGCGCCTTCCAGCCCTCGGCCCGCTCGACGAAGGATTCGTTCACGCCGTAGATGATCGCCTCATCGGCCGCGACGTCGAGTTGCGGGGAATAGGGCGCGGCCGTCTGGAAGGTGCTACGCGGTGGCTCGTTTGCCACAGCCGTGCCCAAAGCGAAAGCCACGGCCAGCGTGCAGGCGATTCGCATTCTAGTAGCCCGACTGCCCATCGCGCAGGCGCAGTTCTATGAGGTTGGCGGCCTCGCTCCGCGAACGCAGCGATGCACGTTCGGTCTCGGAAACCCCCAGGCGCGTGAGGTATTTCAACTGATTCTCGGTCGGTGGCGGCTCCCAGGTATCGATCAGTTCCGAGGCTTCCGCCTTGCTCTGGATCGCGGCGAGCCGGGCTTCGTCCATGCCGAGTTGACGCAGCCAGTCGATCTGGCGCTTCGTGGGGCCTTCCGTGCGGTCACGCTGGCGCTTGAGATCGTCGATCTGCTCGGAGGCACGCTCCCGATCCAGCGTTGCTTCCGCTGTAACGGGCGCGCCCAGATCGTGTAGATACTGCCGCTGTGCCTCCGTGGCCGGTCTCGCCTCCGGGGCCGGGGCAACCGTCTCCACGATGGGACTGGCTGTGTAGGGCTCAACCGCTTCGGGGGGGACGACAAGCGCAATGCGTCCACCACATTTTTTGCAACGCCCGCGCTCTCCGATGTGTCGATCGGGCACGCGGAGCGTGTCGCTGCAGTGGGGACAGATAAACTGAACTGGCATGTTGGTTCGATTCCCTTCGGGTTGGAGTGTAGTCCAGTGCACCCGCTGTGTCCAAGCACACAACGTGGTTTGCCCGAAACTGGCGGGTTATGATAGAACAGAGCACACAACGTGACGTTAGTGTCATGTTTAGAGGATTCCCATGTACAGCCTACGCACCGCTTGCACCTTGATGTTGGCCTGCTTCCTCGCCGTTCTGACGGCGGCGGCGGATGAAGCCAATCGCTTCGGTATCCACGCCGTTGCGCCCATACCGGCGACCGCGGCAAACCTGAGCGTCGTGCAACAGGCCATTACGCATGGCGCGCACGTGGTCCACCTTGACCTCCGCGAATCCGACGCGGGCGATATCCTGGTTTGCAAAGACGCCAGC
>JAUIKJ010000376.1 GCA_030430835.1 Candidatus Hydrogenedentota bacterium | reverse complement strand
TCGATCCTGATGTGGAGCGCAAGCTCGGAATGCTGCGCTATGCGATCTCGCTGCCCGCACCGGGCCGCGAAGGCGCAGCAACGGAACTTGCCGGGATCACCACCAGCATGGGCGCGCAATATGGCGCGGGCACGGTTGTCCTGCACGAGGGCGTGCCCATGTTGCAGGTGCCGCTGTGGCGCAGTTATCTCGCGGGATGCATTCTTCTTGGCATCGCGCCCTGCACGGCCATGGTACTGGTCTGGGGCTATCTGGCCCGCGGCAGCGACGGGCTCACCTTGGTCATGGTGGCATTGAACTCGCTCACCATGCTCCTGCTCTACGGCATCTTCGGCGGGTTCCTGCTTGGCGTCGGCCGCTTGCCCGTACCCTGGCAGGCCCTGCTGCTATCAATCTCGGTCTATGTCGCCCTGCCTCTGGTCGCGGGATTCTTCAGCCGCAAATGGATCATCGCCGCCAAAGGCGAGGCCTGGTTCAAAGAGCGCTTTCTCCACCTGCTCACGCCGATCACCATCTCGGCATTGCTCCTGACCCTGGTCCTCCTATTCTCATTCAAGGGCGAGGTCATCCTGGATAACCCCCTCACGATCCTCTGGATCGCGATTCCGCTCTTTATTCAGACCATCGTCATCTTCGCCCTGGGTTATGGACTCGCCCGCGTGCTTAGGCTGCGTTACGACGATGCCGCGCCCGCGGCGATGATCGGTGCCTCCAATCACTTTGAAGTGGCGATCGCCACCGCGGTCATGCTCTTCGGCCTCTCCAGCGGTGCCGCCCTCGCCACCGTCGTCGGCGTGCTAATCGAGGTCCCGGTCATGCTCATGCTGGTCCGATTCTGCCTGCGTACACAGTCGTGGTTTCCGGCGCCCGCCGACGCTAGCGCGACCGTGAAGGCTGGATGCCGAACTTCTTAATCCGCGACGCCAGCGTCGTTGCCTTGATGCCCAGGAGCGCCGCCGCACCGTTGGGGCCATGTACTTTGCCGCCGCTGTGATCGAGCACGCGCTCGAGGTTGCGCCGCTCCAGCGCGCGCATCTCCGCCTCACTGAGGAAGGGGTCCTTCTCGTCGGGTGTCGCGGCGGAGGCCGTAGGCGGGCGTCCCGGCGCATCCCCAAGCCCGGGTTCCAGGTGGAGCTTCCCCCCCCCGGACACGATGAGCGCGTGTTCCAGCACATGCTGTAGTTCCCGCACATTGCCGGGCCAGTCATGCCGTTGCAGGCGCTGCACATTGGCCAGTGTCAATGGTGGTTGCCGTCTGCCAATCCGGGGCGCGAGCACGCCGAGGAAATGCTCCGCCAGCAGCGGGATGTCCTCGCGGCGATTGCGCAGCGGCACGGTCTCGATCGGAAAAACGCTCAGCCGGTAAAAGAGATCGGATCGGAAGCGGCCCTGATCTGACTCCACGCGCAGATCGCGGTTCGTCGCCGCGATCACCCGCACATCCACCGTGCGCGTCCGATCCTCGCCCACCCGCTCGAGTTCGTTCTCCTGCAGCACGCGCAACAATTTCGCCTGCAGATCGATCGGAATCTCGCCGACCTCGTCCAGGAATATCGTGCCGCCGTGGGCCAGTTCGAAGCGTCCGACCCGGTCCTTGACCGCTCCTGTAAACGCCCCCCGGGCGTGACCAAAAAACTCACTCTCGTACAACTCACGCGGGATCGCCGCGCAGTTCACGCGAATCAATGGCCGGTGTGCGCGCTGGCTCCGACGATGAATTTCCCGGGCCACCAGTTCCTTGCCCGTGCCACTTTCCCCGGTGACCAGCACCGTCGCATCCGTCGGCGCCACCAGTTCAATTTGACGCGCCAGCGAGCGCATGGCCGGACTTTGTCCCACCAGGTCACCAAAGGCCTGCGACGAAAGGACCTCCTCCTGCAGGTACGCGTTCTCCAATTCCAGGCGCTCGCGGAGGGACTCGATCTCTTCCCAGGCCCGGGCGTTCGCAATGGCCGAGGCCGCATGGTCCGCCACCATCCGAAGCCACTCGATGCACGCGGTCGTGAACGTCAACCGGCTGAAAACCGCCAGGACGCCGAGAACTTCGCCCCGATATACCAGCGGTTGACCGGCGAGGCCGCGAATCTCTTCCTCTGCCGCCCACGCCGGCATCACGATCCAGCCCGGCTCCAGCGCGATATCGGGCACCTCGAGCGGTGTCGTGCTCTGAGCAATCCGGCCCACCTTGCGCACCCCCAACGGGAATCGCCGGAACTGCCCGTCGAGCCGATCATAGTGTTCCTCCGCGGACTGCCGAGAATTGCCATGACTCGCCACAAGATGCAGGCACTCCGTCTGGTCCGGGCACTCACTGCGCATCGCGCAAGTGGCACAGCCCGCGCCCGGCAGCCGCAGCCAGATACGGGCAAGGGCCACCGCCGGCGTGGATGCAAGTTCCTGTACGACCATCGACAGCAGGCCATCCAGTGAACGAGCTTGTGCCATGTCCAGCAGGAGGCGCTTCGGGTCCGCGAGCAGTGGGGTGGAGACGTCCTGATTCATGTCTGAAGTATCGACGATATTTCACCGTGTGTCAAACGATATTTCGTTGATTACGAAATATCGTTCCCGTGATGCGGGAGGAATCGCGCCCCTAACTTGTTTTAAGAAAGCAACTTACCGAGTCGGCTTCTTCTTGGCACCCGCCTTGCCCTAGGGAAGGCAGCACGGTGGTAGTCATCGTGAGAACTCGGAAACGCGAAAGGAACACTGATATGAACCGAATCCAAGCCGTCCAGCACGAAACCGCAGACACCTACGTCAAGCGCCTGCTTGACGGCGTCCAGGACCGGCTCGGCATGGTGCCGAATATGATGCGGACCATGGCCGTTGCCCCGCCCGTGCTCGAAGGATACCTGAGCCTGAGCGGCGCCCTGAACAACGGCGTGCTTTCCACGAAGCTGCGCGAACAGATCGCCCTTACCGTCGCCGAGATGAACGGCTGCGGCTACTGCCTCGCCGCGCACTGTGCCCTCGGCGGCATGGCCGGTCTTTCCAAGGCGCAGCTTACCGACAGCCGAATGGGCATCAGTACGGACACCCACGCACAGGC
>JAUIKJ010000375.1 GCA_030430835.1 Candidatus Hydrogenedentota bacterium | reverse complement strand
AAGTAGCCCAGGCGTCGTCGCGGCCAAGACAAGTTTGCCACCACTGGGAGATACAGCTTCAATACGAAAGGCCCCTCGGATCCCCATAACGAATAAGGCGAATCCAATCGCACATAGTC
Organism: Candidatus Hydrogenedentota bacterium; assembly: GCA_030430835.1. Lineage (GTDB taxonomy): Bacteria > Hydrogenedentota > Hydrogenedentia > Hydrogenedentales > JAEUWI01 > JAUIKJ01. The sequence continues at coordinate 2,938 of JAUIKJ010000375.1, read as the reverse complement.
CAAACGCTAGTGCCATGGCAATACCCAGACCCGCCTGCCTGTTCGTCGCAACACGCAACAAGACCTCTGCCTCCAAAAGTCGACCGAGCAATAATGTCGAGTTCGGACGTGCATCATTCAAGAGGTCGATACTGCTGTACATCACCGTGATCGGGTCGTCGCCCTTGATGAGAGTACGCATGATAAACGCATTCGCCTCGTTCGAGGTCTTCCACGCTTCATGCATGTTCCAGAAGAATATGCCGACGCCAAGAAAGACCAGCAATGTGCTCGCAGCCCAAGTTCCGAATCGAAGTTTGTCTACAGCTTCGGACATATATTCCCTCCATATCTAGTTTTTTACTTATAAGAGCACACTTTTTTCTCCATGTCAAGTCCGCCGATAGCAACTAGACTCGGCCTCTGATAAGCTGTTAACACTCAAGTACTTCAGGAAGTTGACCGCACATGGTACACACCGAAAAAAACGGCCCCATCACCACCGTCATCATCGATCGCCCGGATGTCCGCAATGCCGTCGACCGCGACACAGCGCACGCGCTAATTGCGGCCTTCGAGGCATTCGACGCAGATGACACCGCGCTTGTGGCCGTGCTGTGGGGCGCAGGCGGCACCTTCTGCGCAGGCGCGGATCTCAAGGCGGTGGCCGCGGGCACGCCGAATGACGTCGACCCGGAAGGCGATGGTCCCCTCGGCCCGACACGCCGCCTGCTGAACAAGCCCGTCATCGCCGCCGTCTCCGGCCACGCCGTGGCCGGGGGACTCGAGCTGGCGCTCTGGTGCGATCTCCGCGTCGCGGAAGAAGACGCGATCTTCGGCGTCTACTGCCGCCGCTGGGGCGTTCCGCTGATCGACGGCGGCACGGTGCGCCTGCCGCGCATCATCGGGCAGGGCCGCGCACTCGACATGATCCTCACGGGGCGCGGCGTCGGCGCAGAAGAGGCACTCGCCTGGGGTCTCACGAACCGCGTGGTGCCCAAGGGCGAAGCCCGCGCCGCGGCCGAAGCGCTGGCGCTGGAGATCAGCCGATTCCCACAGATTTGCGCGCGCAGCGACCGGCGCTCCAGCTACGAACAATTCGATCATCCCCTCGCCGAAGCACTCAGAAACGAGGGCCGGCACGGGCTGCAGGCGCTATCCTCGGAATCGGTGGCGGGTGCGACACGTTTCGCGAAAGGCGCCGGCCGCCATGGCGCACTGGAGTCTTCGTGAGACTGCCCTGGCAGAAGACCGCCGATCGCGTTCCCGCCACACCGCCGACGCGCATGGAAACGGCCCGTGCACGCGCACGTTTCCTCGCGCGTATCTTCCCCTTCATCCGCACCACGCGCATGCGCGAAGTCGCAGCGCTCGGCGTGGTGCTGCTCTTCATCGGATTCTTCTGGAGCACCTGGGTCGTCTATCCGCTGCGCCTGCTGGTGGTCTTCTTCCATGAGATCAGCCATGGCCTCGCGGCCATTGCGACCGGCGGCGAGATCGTTGAGATCCAGATCACGCCGGATCAGGGCGGTCTTTGCACCACGACCGGCGGGAACCGCATCGTCATCCTGATGGCGGGCTATCTCGGGAGTCTCTTCTGGGGCGGCGCGCTGCTCGTGCTGTCGTCCTGGCCACGGCTGGAGAAGAACCTCGCGGCCCTGCTCGGCATTCTCGTCGTCGTCGTCGCCTGCATGTACATCCGTCCGGTGCAGGGCTACGGCTTCGCCTTCATGTTCCTCACCGGCGTGGTGATCACGCTCTGCGCGATCCATCTGCCGCCGCTTATGAACGGCCTCCTGCTCAAGGTCGTCGGCTTGACCAGTTGCTGCTACGCGCTGCTGGATATTCGCCGCGACACACTCGAGAATCCACCGCTGCACTCCGATGCGCAGCAACTTGCCGTGCTGACCGGCGTTCCGGTCTGGGCCTGGGGACTCATCTGGTTCGCCGTCGCCGTACCGGCGCTCTACGTCTTCCTGCGCATGGCCACGCGGCGGCCGGGGGTCCGGCGGCACCGGATCAACCGCGGCGCCTCTCCCGCGCCACCGCCTGCGGATCGCGCGCCGGAAGTGCCGCAAGAAAAAGTGCAGCCGGAATAATCAGGCAGGCCAGTTCCACCTCACGGTAGCTCCCGGTGATGCTCTTGAAGCCGCTGAACAGAATGGGACCGAGCGCGCTGCCGATCACCATGATCGACATGTTGACCCCGCTGATCGCGCCCAGGTGCCCGCGCCCGAAGTAATGCGGCCATGCCACGGTGACCAAGGTGCCAAAGAGCCCGCCCGCCACACCAAAGCCCGCCACGGTCATCCACCAGCCGAAGTCTTCCGCGAAAAAGTAGGTGCCGGAGGTACCCAGGAAGATCGCGGCGAGTTGGGTCGACAGCAGCAGTTTCAGATTGATGTGATCGCTCAACCAGCCCGCGAGCACCGTGGTCGTGACCGAGAAGAAGGACATCGGAATGAAGATGAGAAAGGCCTGTTCCGATTCGATTCCCGCGGACGCGGCAATGTCCTCAAGGTGAAAGGCGAAAGCCGTCACGATCATCCCGTTTGTCGCAAGGGTGAGGCTGAAGACCCAGAAGACGAGGGCGCGCAGTGCTTCGGCGCGGGTGAAATCGCGAAAGACCTCGTCGGCCGGGGTGTCGGGGTGCACTTCCTCCGGCGCAGGCGGCGCAGCGTCGCCATCCACTTCCATTCCACAAGCTTCCGGACTGTCCCGAAAGATCAGTGCCCCCAGTGCGCTGACGCCACAGGCGAGTACCGCGCCGATGGCCACGGCGGCCTGGCGCCAGCCGAGTTCATGCACGATGGCATTGAGAATGTTTGGCGCGACGCTGAAGGAGAAACTCCCCATGGCGGCGGCGATACTCGCGGCAAGCCCACGACGCCGCACGAACCACCGGCCGACCACCACGCGCGCAACAAGCGCAAGACAACCCTGCCCCCAGAAGCGGACC
>JAUIKJ010000374.1 GCA_030430835.1 Candidatus Hydrogenedentota bacterium | reverse complement strand
GCGCCGTCGGCGACGGAAGCGCACGCGAAACCTGCGGCAGATCACGTAGCGGCACCCGGCTTCACTTTCGCCGGGTCCGCGCTTCTGGACCGGCTCTGGCTTTCCTACCCAATCAACATCATCAACAACGGCGCCTTTCTGCCACTGAGCCTGATCGGGTTTCTTGGGCTGCCCGTGCTGGTGCTGCGTGCACCGCGCCGCTGGCCCGCTTGGCTTGTGCTTGTCTGGATTCTCGGCGCCTATCTCGCCATGACCCTTGCCTTCCGCCACACGACCCCACGCTATACCATGCCCTTTATCGCGCCGCTTGCCTTCGGCGCAACCGCCATACTGTTGTCGATCCCCGCCCCCGTTTGGCGCCGCCGCGTGGCCAGCCTCCTGCTGGCCGGCCTGGGGTGGCAGTTCCTGTTCATGACCACTGGCCTGCCAATCCTGCCCGGAAAGATAGAGATCCCCTTCCTCCAGGACCATGATCAGGTAACCCGGTACATGGATCAGGGGTTGGTACTCCAGAAAAAGGAAGTGGTTGTCGGTACCTACTGCTTTGCGCCCCCCGTACGGGGGCAAAATTACGTCGAACGCGTGTTCGCGCGTATGCTCGCCACAGAGCGCGCAAAGGGTCGTCCCGCCGGGGACGTGGTTTCCTACCTGACCTTGTGGCGGCAGAACAATTTCGGGGGCTTCCTCTTTGATGCGCCCACGTGGTCGCCTGACCCCAATCTCCTACGCCGTCCTGAACTGGCGGAAGACGACGGACCCCGCTACCACTTTGAACAGGTGGCCACAGCGATGTCGCCGGGTGAAGCGATTCCGCGGCTGGACGCGTCGGAGTATGTAGTAGTGATTCTCGCGGACAACGAGATCACGCGGGCGGACCAGTTCTACCACCGCTTTTATACCGAAGTGCGCGCGCAGGCGCCCTATGTGCTTCTCGACTATTTCCCGGTCGACGCCTACGGAAAACTCCCGCCGGCCCTCGTGGGTGTGCTTGGGCGCAAGGAAGTGGTCCCGGTGCTCGAGTCGCAGAGTCTCTTCGATCTTGCCGATGACTTCGACCTGAGCACGTGGATGCACGATGCATTCGAGGCAACGCACGCGGATCGCCGTGCCACCTTCGATGCCAATACCGCGATGACGCCGATCAATGAGCAGATCGCCTTCAGCCTGGTGCAGGCACGTCGCGTCTCCGAGGAGATGGTGCAGTACCGCGCGCTCTTCAAGTGCCTCGCCCCGATTGAACGCGACTGGCGAATCTCCTTCGAAACCGCCACCATTGTCCGCGGCGAGACGCGCCGGAAAAATTTCAACATCGCGCCCGTCGTCCCCACGAGTCAGTGGATTCCGGGGAACTACTATATCGTGGACCGCTATTGCATCATGCCGCCAGACGAGTACTACACGCGCATCTTTTTCTTCGAGAACGATGCCGGCAATTTCGGCAACATCATTGATCCCGGACCGCCGCAGCAACTCTAGGTGAAGCGACTGGCAGCCGGTCGTCCCCCGGCCTATACTGTCGCCATGCTCGCCATCGCATGCTCCCTCATTCTGCTAGTCGTCGCCGTGCCGGCAGCGGCATTCGATGTGGCGCCGCTCGAACTTGATGCCGTGCTCCCCGGTGAGATCTTCTGTACGGACGAAGAAGCCGCCGACATTCGTGAACGCGCCGCAACCCAGGCCTGGGCCACGCAGGTTCGCGACCGGATTCTACGCGAAGCCGACGCGATCGTGGCCGAAGATCTCGACATCCCACTACAAGCCGGCGGCCTGGCGGGCAAGTACCGTTGCCCGCGCGACGATGCCTATCTTAAGCCATCGGCGGACGGTGGGCATGTCTGCCGCGTCTGCGCGACGCGCTATGAAGGGCGGCACCTCGACAGGGCCTACGTGGCCCGGCAACATGAGTTCTGGCTCAACGGCATGGAGACGCTGGGCTGGGCCTACACGCTTTCGGGCGATACACGCTACAGCGCGCGCGCGCGCGCCATCCTGATGACCTATGCCGAATGGGGGCTCTCGGACATGGCGGCGCGGAAGAAGGCGGGCAACCCGGGCACGAGGACACGGTTCTTGCCCCAGTCGCTGGACGAGGCACGCATGCTCTGCCGCATTGCGGTGGGCTACGACCGCGTCTATCGAGCCGAAGCCTTCTCTGACACCGACCACCAGACCATCGCCGATGGCCTGCTCCGCCCGGTGGCATCGCGCATGTTGGCCGCGGACCACGCGCTTTCGAACTGGCAGTCCTGGCACAACGCCGCCATCGCCTGTGCCGGTCTGGTCCTGCGCGATGCGGAGGTTATCAACACCGCGCTACACGGTCCCGTGGGCTTCCTGCACCAGATGCGGGCAGGTATCCTGGAAAGCGGCATGTGGCACGAACCCGCCCCGCTATACCACTTTTTCGCGCTGCGCGCGCACATCTACCTGCTCGAAGGCATGGTCCGATGCGGCGTCGACCTTTACCGCATCCCCGTCGTGGCCGGCCTCTTCAACGCGCCCACGCGCTGGCCCTATCCCGATGGCACGCTACCCACACTGAACGACAGCGACCGGGTGCCACTGGCGAACTACCGCGAGCTCTATGAGGTGGGCTACCGCCGCTGCCGCCGCACGCACTACCAGCAGATCCTGACGCCACGTAACTCGATGTGGGCCCTGGTCTGGGGAGAGCGTGCGCTGCCCGCCAACTTCGAGCCCGAAGAATACGTCCTTCGCAGTTCCAACGACACCTCGGAGGGTCTGGCGATCCTGCGCGATCTCGATCGGGGGATCGCCGCCTATCTCGACTATGGGTCGGCGATGACCTCGCATGTACACCTTGCGCGTTTGGGCATCGTGCTCTTCGCACAAGGCGACGCACGCTTCATCGATCCCGGTCGCATCAGTTACGTCAATCCGCTGTTCAAGCAGTGGTACATCCATTCCCTTGCACACAACGCCCCCATCATCGATCGCCGTTCACAGCATCCCAGCGCGGGAAGCTTGCTCAACTACGTACACACGGACGACTACACCCTGATTCGCGCACGTGCCTCACTTGGTTTCCCCGGCGTCAAT
>JAUIKJ010000373.1 GCA_030430835.1 Candidatus Hydrogenedentota bacterium | reverse complement strand
TCGATCATCCAGCGGCCGGCAAGCCCGGCACCAGCCAGAAATCCCGCGACGCCTGGTTCGTCGGCTACACCGCCAATCTGACGACCGGCGTGTGGTTCGGCAATGACGACGGCTCGCCGACCAACAAGGTCACCGGCGGTTCGCTGCCCGCGACCATCTCATCAACATGCTCGAAATGTGCCTTGAGCCGGACAATCTCCTCGTTAACGTCGGCCTTCTCCGCCATGATCGCCACTTCCATGGCGATCCGTTCCTCGGCAAGACCGACCTCGGCGTTCAGCGCGGTGATGCGCTCGCGCAGGCGGGTCTCGTATGCGGCGCTCAGATCGGGCGCAAGCTGCTCGACCGTCGCGAGGGCGTCGCGCATGGCGGCGATACGCTCGTTCAGATCCGCGGTCAGCGCCTGGCCCTCGATGGCGCGGGCCTCATTGAGCTGGGCAATGGCCGCGTCGAGCGTCGCGCCGACGGCCGCCGTGAGCACCTCGGTATTGGTGTCACTCTCTTCAGGGCACAACACGCCGTCGAGCTTCACCAGGGCGTCGAGGGTCAGGACTTCGGTCGTGTGCATAATGTCGGCGAGGCGCTTCGCGGCGTCGATATACTGCTTGGCGAGTTCCTGATCGCAGCGGATGGCCTGCCGCTTGCCGCTGCTGCGGTCGCGGCGGATGCAGATATTCAGCTTGCCGCGGGCCACATCCTTCTTGATACGTTCCTTCAGCGGTGCCTCCAGCGCGGTCCACGCATAGGGCAGACGGAAGGAACAATCGAGGAAGCGGTGGTTCACCGAACTCACCTCTACGGTGTGCGTCTCGCCGTCATATTCGCCGGTCGCGTGACCGAAGCCAGTCATACTGCGGGCCATGTGTGCCGATCTCCATTGCGCTGAGGAACGGCGGAGTATACTGCAAAAACTGCGCGAGGGGCAACGGCGCAAGCGACTTGTGCGCGTTTCCGGGGTCTGCTAGCGTCTTGTGGTGCAAGGGTTTGAAGCGGAGGGGCCCATGATGATTCGGTGTCTGGCGATTTTGCTGATAGGGCTGGTGGCTTCGCTGCATGCCGGCGCGCAGGACGGCGTTCCCGCGGCCGGCGTCAAGGATGGTGTCACCGTCACGGGCCCCGTCTCCGTGCCCGAGCCTTCCAAACTGGCGATCCAGCGCTACAAGAGCGGGAACATTCTGTGGGTGGTGAATCAAATCTGGGGACTGCTCATCCCGCTGCTCTTTCTCTTCACGGGATTCAGCGCGCGAATTCGGGACTGGGCCACGCGGTTTGGGCGGTGGTGGTTCTTCATCATCGCGGTCTATTTCATCATCTATTCGCTGCTGAATTACCTGATCGATTTCCCGCTCGCCTACTACCAGGGCTTCGTTCGCGATCACGCCTATGGCCTGTCGAACCAGAGTTTTCAGAAATGGTTTCAGGACAGCCTGATCAATCTTGGCGTCGGTACCGTGATAGGCGTGCTCTTCCTGTGGATTCCCTTCCTGCTGCTGAAGAAGAGTCCGAAGCGCTGGTGGTTCTACACGGCCTTGCTCATCCCGCCCTTCCTCTTCTTTCAGATGCTGGTGACGCCGGTCTTTATTGATCCGCTCTTCAACGACTTCGGGCCGATGGAAGACAAGGCGCTCGAAGCGAAGATCCTCGCGCTGGCGGAGCGCTCGGGTATCGAAGGAAGCCGGGTCTACGAGGTGGACAAGAGCGTGGACACGAACGCCGTGAACGCCTACGTGACCGGCTTCATGAACACGAAGCGGATTGTGTTGTGGGACACGCTGCTGGCGAAGCTGAATGAAGACGAGGTCCTCTTCGTGATGGGGCACGAGATGGGGCACTACGTGCTGGGCCACGTCGTGCGCTTCATTCTATTCATCTCCGTGGTGCTGATGGCGGCGCTCTATCTCGTGCACCGGCTGTCCGGGAAACTCATCGCGCGCTATGGCGCCCACTTCCGCTTCGACCGCCTGTCGGACATCGCGGCCCTGCCGCTCATCCTCCTGATGCTCAACGTGTTCTCGCTCGTCGTGATGCCGCTGATCCTCGCCCTAAGCCGCCACCACGAACACGAAGCCGACCGCTTCGGCCTGGAACTGAACCGCGGTAACCACGCCGCCGCGACAGCCTTCATCACCCTGCAGGAAGAAAACCTCGCCGTGCCCTGGCACGGCCCGCTCTACAAACTCTGGCGCGATTCCCACCCGCCCATCGGCGAACGCATCACCTTCTTCAACCAGTACAAGCCCTGGGAAAGCGGCGAGCCGCTGAAGTACGGAGAGCATTTCGGGGAGTGATTGGGGGATTCGATCACGTGATACATTCAAACAGTGGCGGCAGGTTCTGGAGTGCATGAGCTTGCTCATGCCTCGCGCCAGCGAGCTGCGCTTCTCGTGCGACGGGTACTCAGCTAGTTCGCTGGCGCAAGATCATGACTTCAGTCTTACCCGGCGCCCACGCCTGCGAATGTCCGTAGCAATCGTGGCGCGGCTCCCGGCGCGGCGCCGGGAGGCATGAGCAAGCTCATGCACTCCGAGCGACGTTTCTGCCTGTGCGTCCGGTCGTGGATGGCAGGGAGGGCGAGCGTCCCCGCGAGCCGGTTGCTATTCGCCCAATAACCAGAGGCAGGCCTGCTTGAGGACTTCGCGGTATTCGGCGTTGCTATAGGCCGCGGCCTGGTGTCCGAGCGCGGAGTAGAATACTTTGCCTTTGCCGACGGCGTGGTGCCAGATGATCGGGTGGTCGCCCATGCGCAGCGAGCCGAAGGGACCGACGAGGTTGGGGGAGTAGCTCTTCTCGTCGAGCGTGGCGAGCACGGTCACCCGCGCGCGCGGGCTCGCGGCGAAGCTGTACCACTCGTCCTTGAAGTCCCACCGCGCCGGCAAATGCGCCATCGCCGGATGCGTGGCGTCCTCGACGACTACCGTCGCCTGCTGAAATTGCGGCAGGCCCGGGTGCGCGGTGAACTGCGCGCGGATGAATTCCGATGGATACCAATCCCAGGCATAGCTGGGGCTGCCGCCCGTCGCGTGGATGCCGAGCACCGTGCCGCCGCCCTCGAGCCAGCCCTTGAA
>JAUIKJ010000372.1 GCA_030430835.1 Candidatus Hydrogenedentota bacterium | reverse complement strand
ATCGCCGGCGGCTACCTTGACCCGACGCCGGTCGCCAATTTCGCGCAGGCGGCATGGGTCGCCGCGGAAGACGCAGGCACGGCCATGATCGCCGTCACCTTGAGCGCGCCGGCGGAGCCGGGCGGCGTGACCCTGAGCTATGCGTTTAGCGGAGGCACGGCCACTGCCGACGTCGACTACGACGCGACGGGCGGCGTGCTGAACATCCCCGCCGGCCAGAACAGCGGCACCTTCCCGCTGACCCTTCTTCAGGACAACACGGCCGATGACGGGGAGACCATTGTCATCAGCCTGGGTGTGCAATCAGGCTGTGTGAAACTGGGCACGGCGCAGCCGACCGCCACCCTCACGATCAGCGATGACGATGCGGACACGGATGGCGACGGGATCTCGGACTTCGACGAGATCAACGGAACCTACGGGCACATTACGGACCCCAATAAGGCCGACAGCGACGGCGATGGCCTGACGGACCACGATGAGGTCTTCGCGGTCTACGGTTATCCGACCAACCCGAACGCGGCCGATTCCGACGGCGATGGCTACGAGGACTACTCGGAAATCTTGCTCGGGACCGATCCGACGGTAATGACAACCACCGGACTGAGCACGCTCGTAATCCCCACATTCCAGACGGACGGCCGTTAACGGGTAGCCCCGGGGCCCCCGGCCCCGGCATGGCCGCGACAAGAGCAACGGTCCTATCGGGCCACTGCCGTGGAAGTGGATCCCGGGCTCGGGGAGACCGGGCTACTCCAGTCCGCAGTCCTGTTCGAGATCCGAAAGATCCAGGTAGTCGAACATCGAACAGTTTCGGCACGAGGGATTCGGTTCGCACCAGTCCTGATGCATCTGAATCAGTCCCTGCTGCACCTGGAAGGTGATTCGGATCGCCTTGGTGTCCCGAAGCACCCGGGGCGCCATCCGCTCGACGATGTGGTTGTCCGGTTCCTTCGGCAGCGCGGCAAAGAACTGGAAGACGATTTCCTCCCGCTTCCGGTCGCGGGCCTGCCGCGCGAGGGCAAGTGACGCCGGAACGACGACGTTGCCGATGATCGATCGTACGCGGCCCGCACCGATCGGCGCCGCTGGAGTCTTCAGCACCTTGCCGGTCCACGTACAGTGCGTGCCCCAGAAACCCGCCGCACGCGGAAACAATGCTTCGAATTCGCGCCTGCGCGCGAGGGGCTTCAGGTCTTCACGCCAGATGCGTTCAAGGCTCTCGGCGAGGCCATGTTGCGCCGTGCGCCCCACCAGCCGCGCGACCCCGGCGATCCGGCGCTCCGGATTGTTCACCGGCCGTACCCCCACCCGCGCCCATTCCAGGGGCAGCGAACGCAGGCCCTCGAGCTTCTCCCGGCGCAGGCTACGCAAGCGCGCGAAATGCGGCACGGCGTCGTCTTCCCCCGGCAGGTTTGCGGGCAGCAGCGCCGCCAGGTGCAACAGGGCCGCCTCGAGGAGCAGCGGGTCTTCCTGCGCCAGTTGCCGCGCGCGCTCGTAGGGCAGATGCCGCGCCAGCGCCTGAAAGTGATGCTTGAATCGGCTGAAACCGCAGGCATACATCACCGCCTCGTAGATCGCCTGATCCGGACCCGCGGCATCCATCCGCCGCTGCAGCGCACGGGCCTTGTTTAGCATGCGCCATTCCCCCGCAAGGTGCAGAAACTTCCGCACGGGCTCGGTGCCCTGTTCAGGGATCAGTGCGCTGCACCTTCCCCACGCCCGCTCGGCATCGGGTCCCACCTCCTCCGCTAGTTCCGCGAAGTCCGCCGGCAACACGGGGGCCAGCACCAGGGTGGGCACGGCACGGCCCTCCGAGGTGAGCACCGGCTCCGTGTTCGCCGCGGGCGGGTGCAACAGGACATGGAGCACCGTGCGGTCGTAGCGGGTGTCCAGGTGGTGGCCATGCGCCTTCCACCCGCTGTGCTCAAGATGGATCTCCACGTCGCCTGCGTGGAGCGCGCCGTTAAACTCTATCTGCGCGCCGCGAAAGTCTGGGCCTTCCTGCGCATTCCACCAACCGGGTGACACCACCGCAACCCGGTGCCCCTCCAGGGTGCGCAGTTCGCCAGCCGCAAAATTCTGGTCGTACCAGGCGCATTGCACCAAGTGTTCTGAAACCCGGTCCGGCGCCTCATGGGCGCAATGCGCACGCAGCCGCGCATAGCGATCAGAAAAGCTCAGTCTATGCGGTGTCCTGGCCATGCCCGGGGGTCACTCCCTGCCGTTCGGCAATATGCGAATACTACGGCTTCGCCTCCCGCGATTCCACTTCATGCCCGGACCGGCCTTGCGGGAACTACGGTGGGACGCGTTACAATGTGCTTCAATCAAAGGAGTTGTGCGACGTCATGGAATATGTGCGGCTGGGACGGACCGGGGTGCAGGTGTCGGAAGTGTGCCTCGGCACAATGACCTTCGGAAATGAAGCGGACGAGCAGACCGCCTTCGCGATCATGGATCGCGCGGTGGAGCGCGGCATCAATTTCTTCGATACCGCGCACAACTACAACAAGGGCGCCACCGAGGAAATCGTGGGCAAGTGGATCGGCCCGCACCGCGGCGATATTATCCTGGCCTCGAAGGTCTTCTTCCCCGCCGGCGGCGGTATGAACGACCAGGGTTCGAACCGGCGCAACATCCTGCGCACGGTCGATCTGAGCCTCAAGCGCCTCCAGACCGACTACCTCGATCTCCTCTACCTGCATTACTGGGACGAGAATGTCGCCCTCGAGCAGACCCTCGGCGCACTGACGACCCTGGTGGAACAGGGCAAGGTACACTACGTCGCCGTCTCCAACATGGCGGCATGGCAGATGCTCGAGTGTATTCGCATGGCGGAACACCAGGGATTCGCCCCCATCGTCTGCTGCCAGCCGATGTACAGCTTGGTGAAGCGCCAGGTTGAAGTGGAGATTCTCCCGATGGCTGCGCACACGGGCATCGCCGTGGTCCCGTACAACGCACTGGGTGCCGGGCTACTCACCGGAAAGTACCTCCAGGAGGATGGCGCGGGCCGCCTGACGGAAGTCGAGATGTACCGCCAGCGCTACGACAACCCCGCCTATATC
>JAUIKJ010000371.1 GCA_030430835.1 Candidatus Hydrogenedentota bacterium | reverse complement strand
AGGCGATGGTCCGCACCGGTGTGAGCACCTTCGTGCCCAAGCCCTTTACGCCCTTCCAGTGGTCGCGCCAGATCGACATCCCGGAGACCGAGCGCAAGCAGCAGATTCTCCGCGAACGCTTCGGCCGTCATCCCGGTATCAAGTTCGGTTACCACGAGGCGGAGGCTTCTTTTATCGAAGGACTTATCACCCGCGGCGACCGGCGCACGGCCGATCTCATTGAGGCAGCGTGGCGCAGCGGCGCGCGCCTCGAAACCTGGGACGAGCACATCGACATCGTCCACTGGCGAAAGGCCATTGAGGAAACCGGCTTCGACGTGGAGAACGCCTTCCGCGAACGTGCCATCGACGAGCGCCTGCCCTGGGATCACATCGACGTGATGATCCCAAAGAAGTGGTACCAGGATGACTGGCAGCGTGCCACCGAATTGAAGTACGCGCAGGACTGCCGCGCAGGTAAGTGCCACCTCTGTGGTGTCATCTACCGCGAGCGCGAACTCTGCAAGCATATGCTCAAGAACCAGAAGGCGGGGCATCAGGAAGAGGCCGACACCTGGGAAGGCGTGCCGGAGAAGACCTTCGAGCAGCCCGACGCGGTGCAGCGCATCCGCTTCCGTACCGGCCGCTTCGGCGAGGTGCGTTTCCTCTCGCACCTCGAGACCAAGGAGATGTGGGTCCGTGCCCTGCGCCGCGCGCGCGCGCCGATCGCCTATTCCAAGGGCTTCCACGCGCACCCGCGCATCAACTTCGCCACCGCCGCGCCCGTCGGCGAAGAGAGCGAAGGCGAGTACATGGACCTGCTTCTGCACCGCGCCTGCGACCCTGCGGAACTCCTCGCACGCCTGAGCGCGACGCTGCCCCACGGCTTCCGTGCCTACGCCGCCGAGGAGGTACCGCTCCGTGGCGACGCCCTGATGAGCCTCGTCGCCGGGCACGCCTACACGATCTACGCTGATGACGCCCCCGCCGATCTCGCCGAGCGCGCCGCGGCGCTCTTCGCGCAAGAGGAGATCATCGTTGAGCGGCGCGTGAAGGCGAAGAAGAACAAGCGCGGCCGCTTCGTGAAGAAAGCCCCCGCGCCGGTGGATATTCGCCCGATGCTCACCGCGCTTGACGCGCGTTCCCACGACACCGGCCAGGCGGAGATCGACTTCGAGACCCGCCTGCACGCGGGCAAACTCGCCAAGCCCCGCGAAATCCTCGCGCTCCTCGGCCTCGACGAAGCGAAGTCCCGTGTGCTCAAGCGCGAAACCTTCCTCGCCGAATCCAACGTTGCGACCTTGGTGGAGGCCTGAAATGTCAGAAGATAGAATGCGAAAAGATGTGCGGGTGTTCCGCTCCTTCGCTGAAGCCGGCCAAGCGGATCGTGAGTACTATGCATCGCTGACACCCGACGAGCGTGTCGCATTGCAACAGGAAATGATCAATCGTGAGTACGGTGAAGCTGCGAAGGTCTTTCATCGCGTGTGCCGCGTGGTGAAGCGGGGCGCAGTGTCTGACAGCGATGCCTCCTCCAGTTTTCATTGACCTCCCTCCCCGTGCCTGCTATGGTCGGCTTGATCCTTCGCCGACATGATTTCTCTATATCAGATCAGCAAACGTTATCCGCGTCAGCCGAAACCTGCTGTCGACACGATTTCCCTATCCATTGCCGAGGGCGAACTTCTGGCCTTGATCGGCGAATCGGGTTCCGGTAAGACCACGACGCTGAAAATGATTAACCGCCTGATCGAGCCGACGGGCGGGCGTATCGAACTCGACGGCGCCGACATCGCCACAATGGACCCGGTGCAACTGCGACGCCGGATTGGCTATGTCATTCAGGGCGTCGGCCTCTTTCCGCACTACACCATCGCGCAGAATGCTGGCGTCATCCCGAGGCTGCTCGGCTGGGACACCGCCGCCGTGGCCGCGCGTGTTGAGGAAGTGCTCGATTTGGTCGGTTTGCCCGCGTCCGAATACGCGAAGCGCATGCCCGCGCAGCTCTCCGGCGGGCAACAGCAGCGCGTGGGCGTGGCGCGCGCCCTCGCCGCGAAGCCCCGGGTGATGCTCCTGGATGAGCCCTTCGGCGCCCTCGATCCGATCACCCGCGCCGAATTGCAGGATGAGTTCAAACGCATTCAACGGCAACTCAAGTTGACGGCGGTTATCGTCACCCACGACATGACCGAGGCCCTGTTGCTCGCCGATCGCATTGCCGTGATGAAGGACGGCCAACTGCTTCAGGCAGGCACCCCGCACGAGTTGCTCACCGCACCGGCACACGAATACGTGCAGGCCCTCGTCGAGATGCCGCGCCGCCGCGCGGATCGCCTCGAAGCGCTCATGGGCGCAGGCGAGCCCCAATGATCTCCACGACCCTCCAGGAGCAGATCCGTTTTCTGCCAGACTACCTCGCGGCTCACCTTCTGCTCACCTTTATAGCGCTCGCCGCGGGCATCGGACTGAGCGTCCCCCTGGGCATTCTCGCCACCCGCGTGCGCGCGTTGCACGGACCGGTCCTCGCCGCCGTCAGCATTGTGCAGACCGTGCCCGGCCTCGCGTTGCTCGCGCTGATGGTCGCCGGCTTCGGCCGGATTGGTTTCCTGCCGGCCTTCGTTGCGCTCGCGCTCTATTCCATGCTCCCTGTCCTCCGCAATACCGTGACCGGACTCGACGGCATTGATCCCCGTGTTATCGAGGCCGCGCGCGGCATTGGCATGACGCCGATGCAGATCCTCCTGCGCGTGCGCCTGCCGCTGGCGCTCCCGGTCATCGTTGCGGGCGTACGCACCGCTGCCGTCTGGACCGTCGGCACCGCCACCCTCGCCACACCCGTCGGCGCGACCAGCCTCGGCAACTACATCTTCAGTGGTTTGCAGACCCAGAACTACACCGCAGTCACCCTCGGCTGCGTGGTCTCCGCGCTACTCGCATTGCTGATCGACACAATCATCCGTCTCCTCGAATCCGGCGTGCAGCCACGCCGGCCCCTGCGCATCGCCGTAGGTGCCTTGGCCATCGCCTTCCTCTTCGTCGGTGGCATTTCTCCCAGTCTCCGCGATCTCGGCGGCACGCCGCGCGTCATCGTGGGAGGGA
>JAUIKJ010000011.1 GCA_030430835.1 Candidatus Hydrogenedentota bacterium | reverse complement strand
TCTTCGTAATCGCACTGGTAAGCGTCGTCTTGCCATGGTCCACGTGACCAATCGTACCCACGTTCACGTGCGGCTTTTTACGCTCAAACTTCTCCTTCGACATGACGAGGTTCTCCTTAATTGCCCCTGACTGGCCCTGCGGCTACCCATGCCGAGTGGCCCTGAGCGAAAGAAATGGAGCCCACGAGCAGGCTCGAACTGCTGACCCCTTCCTTACCATGGAAGTGCTCTACCAACTGAGCTACGCGGGCGTCTCATAGAGTACGCAAAAAAACTGAAATGGAGCGGGAAACGAGGCTCGAACTCGCGACCCTCAGCTTGGAAGGCTGATGCTCTACCAACTGAGCTATTCCCGCCCATTATACGAAACGGACACGCCGTTTTGTCAAAAATACAATGGTGGCGGGTGTTGGATTCGAACCAACGTAGGCGCAAGCCAACGGGTTTACAGCCCGTCCCCTTTAGCCACTCGGGCAACCCGCCATCAGGAAAAAAGCTTCAACTTTTGGAGCTGGCGAAGGGAGTCGAACCCCCGACCTGCTGATTACAAGTCAGCTGCTCTACCAACTGAGCTACGCCAGCGCATCAATGTACAAAAAGATGGCCGCCTCATTGAGACGGCCACGGAAGATGTTAACAAACAAGCTTGTTCGGTGTCAACCTGCACACCCACCGCAACGCCGTGGGCGCGGGCACCACTACAATTCGTCGGGATAGAGGTCCGGCAACACGATGATCGGCGTCGAAAATTCGAAGTCCACGTCGCCACCGCCGCTCGGGCCCGGGTAGGTTGCCGTCATGAAATACGCCCGCCATCCGCTCTCCGGCGCGGTGTAGGTTGCCGTGAAGGTCGTCTCGCCGCCGAGGGTCACCGGCGCGATTGTGCTGCTCTGCCACGCGGTCCCGATCGTCTCCAGCCGGAAGTCGCGCGTCGAGGACTCCGCCTGCCACAGGGTCACGCGGATGGGGGCCGTCGCCGAGCTGAGGCGATACTGGCCGCTCTCGCCCGGATTCACCGGCACCGTGTCCACATAGCCCGACGTGAAGGCCGGCCGCGCGGTGTTGCGCACAAAGGCTGTATACCACGCCAGCATCGCGTTCAGCGTCCCCTCGTCCAGGCCGTTCAGGCTGCTGTTCGTCAGCCCATGGTCCGTGTTCGGCGCGTAGTAGATCCTGTTCTCGCCGGGGAGCTCGTCGAAGTAGAACTTCCAAGAGTCCGGCAGGAAGAACTGGTCGCCTGTCGAGTTCGCAATCAGCTTGGGCATGTCGAGGCGTTCCAGATAGGACAGCGGATCCACGATCGAAAGCAGCGAACTGCCCTGTGGCGTGTCCAGCCGGGAGAACACATCTTCGTCCACATAGTCCTGCAGCGCCGACGAGTAGAAGCCATAGGAGCGGTAGTGGTGCGCGATCTGCTCGTCCATGTTGAGCACGTCGATCACCAGCGGGATGATGCCCGCCACACGTTCGTCCGCCACCGCGGAGAGCCAGGTGGTCCAGCCGCGCTTCGAGGCACCCGTCACCACGAAGCGGTTGATGGCTGCCGGGGCCGCCGATTCGTTCGTCATGAAGTCCTGAATGGTATCCATTGCACGCACCGCCGTGCGGGCCATCGGCAGCAGCGCGGGCCAAGCCTTGTCCGGCGCGCCGTTCTCAAACCCCGTCAGGTATTCGTCATAGCTGTAGGCGATGATTTCGTCTTCCACCCGACCCGAGTTCTCACCCGGGAAGAGCAGCGGCTGATTCGGTACCGCCTGCACCAGCGCGACCACCGTGCCCGTGGCGAGCGAGAAGGGGATCAGCAGTTCCGGTGTGTTCCCCGGGAAGGTGCCCGTGCTGCCGCCCGCCACGACCAGCATGGCCACGTCAGAGGTAATCACCGGCGGCTCGATGATCGAGATGTAATGTTCCCAGTTCACATGGTTTCCGTCGCCCGGACCGCGCCACGCGCCCGAGGTCATCTGCACCACCGTGCTCGTTACATCAAAGGCGGGGATCGTAGCCGATGCCTCGATGGTGTACTGATAGTTCGGGTCGCAGACACTGACGTATTCGTCGAGCACCTCGCCCTCTTCGATGTTCAGTCCCGCGAAGGAACTCGCGGTCAGACTGACCGTCTGCGCTTCTTCAAGGTTGATGTTGCTGAAGATCACCAACACGGGCACCAGGCAGTTTTCCGGATCCGCGAAGAAGTCCGGCAGCACCAGCGTGTCCGCACCTTCCGGCAGCGTCACCGCCGGGAAGCCATCGCGGTATACCGCCACCGCGACACTGTTGCCCGATTCGTCCTCCAGCCAGTCTTCCACGTTGAAGGTCAATGAGACCTCGCTCGCCGTCGGGTGCACCTCCAGCAGCACCGCCCGCGTCGAAAGCGGCGGCACAATCAGGCGCGAATCACTCGCGAAACTGATCTCAATGCTGTCCGTCGGCGCCGCGAAGGTCTGCGCGATGACATTGTCCTCGCCGAAGCGATCCGCGTTCAGGCGGTTAAGCAGGCGGTCCGCGTCGCTGGGACGCAGCATCGCGGCCGTCGAATTCTCCGCACCCAGGTCGCGCGCCAGGTCGCGGTAGATCGTGGGCAGCCCCTCACCGAGGCGGCCCTCGAAGGCTTCATTCGCGGCCGCGCCCGCGATGGCCAGCGCTTCCTCAAAGGTCGGTTCGCTGCCCTTCGCGGCAAAGGCCCGGCGGATGGCCTCCAGCACGCCCGGATTTTCCAAGTCGTTGCTGGTGATGTAGTCCGTCAGCCCCTCCAGTTCGAAGAGGTTGTCCATGTAGCGGAAGAAGTCCTGGCTGCCCACGGCATAGCCTGCGGTCTGCCCGTAGATCGGGTAGAACAGCGGCGGCGTCAACGACATCTTCTCGTTTTCACCGAAGCTGCGCGCGATATCGAGGTTGTCCAGTTCCTGGCCCAGGAAGGTCGAAAAGCCCTCCTCAAAAGCGGCGAGGAAGTGCACCGGCGTGCCGTCCAGATCCGGCGCCGTGATGTCCGGGTAGTCATAACCGGCGATAGAAGCGCGGACGAGGGCCTGGGTAAAGATGTTCGCGAAGCCCAGTTCCTGCTTGATGTCTTCGCTGTCGAAGGGATTCGCAATCGCTTCCGCCGCGTTGTGCTGCGCCACCGCAAGCAATTGGCGCGGATCAATGAGCACGCTGCCGAAGTCACGGTTCTCAATGGCCAGCGCACGGAAGTTGTCATAGTCCGTCTCGTACGCAGATACGAAGTTGAAGAAGGCGAGGCGATACGCCCCCCCACGCGAGGACAGGACCGGGCTACGCATGCCGGAATTCGCCAACTGATTCTGGATGATCTCCAGCGCCAGCAAGACGTCCGCCTCGGTCTGGTTCAACTGGAACTGGCTGAAGTTGCGCAGCGCGTAGGGCGACGGATTCCCGATCGTGCCCAACCGTAGTGCGGTCAGCTGTTGCAGCATGTCCGTGCTCAGATTGACCTGCCACGTGTCGGCCCAGTCACTGCCCGTCGGCGCCTTGCCTTCTGCAATCGTACGCGTACGATCAAAGGCATTCGGGCGATAGACGACCGCATAGCGTGCCTGCGCCGGGAAGCGCGTCACCGGCGCGGCCACCGTGTTGTTCACGATATCACCGAAAATCAGGAAGGACATGCCGTTGTCCAACTGCGCGATGATCTGGATCTTCTCATCGCTTCGGTCTTCCACCGGAACCGCTGCCGGGTCAAAGGGAACACGGATGGTCGAGGAACGTACCAGCCCTTCCCCGTCCAGCGTGAACACGCGCTCGCGCTCGTTGTCGTGCGTCAAGGCAAAGGTCTCGGAGAGCAGTGTCGTCGTGCCCGGCGTATTGAGCTCGATCGGATCGTCCTGCAGGGTAACCACAAAGGCGACATCGCGTTGGAGCGCGTTCGGCGGCACTTCCACGCCCACACCCTTCAGGTTTAGCGCGCCACCTTCCGGGCCAATCGTGCCCGCTTCCGTCGGCGCATCCACCACCACATAGTTGCCCACCGTGCGCGTATCCGTGCCGAAGGCATTGGTCACCGTGAGGCTGACCGTATAGGAACCGGGCTGGTTGTATACATGGACCGGGTTCGGATTCGAAGCGAAGGTGCCGTCCCCAAACTTCCATTGCCAGGACAAGACCGGGCTGCCGCCCTGTGTCGTGGCGTCCGTGAAATGTACTTTCAGGGGCGCAGTACCCGTCAACGGCGTTCCGACGAAATCGGCCGTGGGCCGGAGATCGGGCGGCGGTTCGATACATCCGCCGAGTAGCAATGACGAAACCAATCCCAGAGTCAAGACGACAGCGAACGAACAGCGAGGCATTGAACGGGCCTTTCCTACGTATTCTCCAACGCGCATAGAACAGCGTCCCCACACGGCGCTGCCCGCGTCAAACCAGGGGGCGAGACGCTGTAACCCCAATATGTTCTATAGCTTGCAGTAATTCACGAAAAAAGTCAACTAAATACCGAAAGCCGGGCAACCCTTGCTCATGACCGGCTTGGCACGGTGGAAGCCGCTTTGATAGAGTTCGCCCTGGATACCCCGTTACGGCGCCCCGATGGCGTGCAATTGGTGCAGGATCCGTCTTAAGTGATTTTATTTCAATGGCTTACAAGGTAAATCTCCCGTCATGACCCTGCTCGACGAACTTAGCTGGCGCGAGGCGCTTCACCAGACCACGCACCCGGAACTGAACCAAGTCCTGGAAAAGGAGCCGGTGACCCTCTATGCCGGATTCGATCCCACGGCCGACAGCCTGCACGTCGGCAGCATGGTGCCGATGATGGGCCTGGCCCGGTTTCAGCGGGCGGGGCACACCCCGATCGCCCTCGTGGGTGGGGGCACCGGCCTCATCGGCGATCCCAGTGGCAAGTCCGCCGAACGCACCCTGTTGGATCGCGATGCCGTGGAGCACAACTGCGCCGGGATTCGCCGCCAGTTGGAGCGTATTCTCGACTTTTCCGGTACAAACGCGGCCCGTATGCTCAACAATGCGGACTGGCTCTGCGAACTCAAACTGCTCGAGTTCCTGCGGGATATCGGCAAGTACTTCAGCGTGAACGCCATGCTGCAGAAAGACTCCGTCCGCCAGCGCCTGCAGGATCGCGACCACGGAATCTCCTACACCGAGTTCACCTACAGCCTGCTGCAGGCCTACGACTTTCTTCACCTCTGCCGCGAGTACGACTGCCGGCTGCAGATCGGAGGCAGCGACCAGTGGGGCAATATCGTCGCCGGCATGGATCTTACGCGGCGCCTGCTGAGCCGCGAAACCTGGGGCGCCACCTTCCCGTTGGTGACCAAGGCCGACGGCAGCAAGTTCGGCAAGTCCGAGGCCGGCAACATCTGGCTCGACGCGAAGCGCACGTCGCCGTACCGCTTTTACCAGTTCTGGATCAATCAGGCAGACGCGGATGTCGTGCGCTACCTGAAATACTTCACCTTCCTGTCCCAGGAAGAGATTGAGTCATTGGGCCAGCAGACCGTCGCTGAGCCGCACAAGCGTGCCGCGCAGACCCGTCTCGCCGAGGAAGTGACCGCCATGGTGCATGGCGACGATGCCCTGGCCAATGCGAAGCAGGCCACCCAAGCCCTCTTTGGTGGCGATCTGCGCGGACTGGACGAGGCCACACTCAACGAGGTCTTCCTCGAAGCGCCCAGCAGCGAGGTGCCCGGCAGTGCCGTGGCCGAGTCGCAGCCCCTGCTTGATGTCCTTGTACGTGCCGGTGTCTTCGCAAGCAAGGGCGAAGCGCGCCGCATGGTGAAGAACGGCGGCCTCTACCTGAACGGACTCCGTGTCGAGGCGGAGGATGCCAAGTTGAACGAAGCCGCACGCCTTACCGAAGGCATGGCCGTGGTCCGCAAGGGAAAAAAGAACTATCACCTGTTGCGCTTCGTGTAGACCGAAGGGAGCCTGCTGATGCTGCGTCGTGTACTGAAGGGTGCCGGGGTGCTCGCGGCAATGCTGCTAGTCGCCGTCGTCGCCCTGGCCTACACCTGGCTCCCGGGCAAGGTGATGACCTCCATGAACCATCTGCACCCGGCGCAACCCGGTGAACTGCCCGGTGACGCCGCAGAGTTGCACCGCGAACTCTTCGTGGTGGATCTCCATTGCGACGCGACCCTCTGGAGCCGGGATGTGCTTGCGGAGGATACGCGCGGCCACGTGGATATCCCGCGCCTGATCGCGGGCAACGTCGCCCTGCAGGGCTTCACCGCCGCCACGCGCATTCCCCGGAGCATGAACATCGACCGGACCGAGAACAAGTGGGATGTGCTGGTCCCGCTCACCTTCTTTCAGGGCTGGCCCGCCAACACCTGGAACAGCCCGCATGCCCGCGCGCTCTATCAGGCGGGGCTGCTCCACAAGGCGGCCACCGCCAGCGGCGGTCGGTTTCGCTTGATCCGCACCCAGGAAGATCTGGAGGCCTACGAGGCCGCGCGCTCGAAGACCCCCAAGATCGCCGCGGGATTCCTCGGTATCGAAGGGCTGCACTGTCTTGAGGGAGACCTTGAGAAGGTACGCGTGCTCTTCGACGCCGGCTACCGCATGATGGCGCCCACGCATTTCTTTGACAACCTCATCGGCGGTTCCGCGCATGGTGTGGAGAAATACGGCCTCACCGAGTTCGGCGCAGCGGTCATCGAGTTCATGGAAGCCCTGAACATCACCGTCGACCTCGCACACGCGTCGCCCAAGGTGATCGACGATACCCTCGCCATGGTTACCCGGCCCGTCGTCGTGTCGCACACCGGGGTACGCGGGCCCTGCGACAACAACCGAAACCTTACCGACGATCAACTGCGCGCCATCGCCGCGACAGGCGGCGTTATCGGCATCGGTTTCTGGGATACCGCCGTCTGTGGCGACGATGTCGCCGCCATCGTGGCGGCAATTCGGCACACGGCGGATGTGGTGGGCATCGATCATGTCGGCCTCGGGTCAGACTGGGACGGCGCGACCGTCACCCCTTTCGATGCCGCCGGTACCGGACAGTTGACGGCGGGCCTGTTGGCAGCCGGTTTTAGCGAAGCCGAGATTCGCAAGGTGATGGGTGAGAACGTGCGTCGCGTGTTGCGCGCAAACCTGCCGCCAGCTGCGCTCATTGCCGCGGAAGTGCCGTTGCCCGCTGCCTGAAATCGATCCCGAATTCAAAAAACTGTCTGCTATACTGCCCGAACCGTACACACCAGAATAGCGCCGGGTAATGGGGCGCATGACCAGGGGTTTCACCATGTCGTACCGTTTGTTTTCTGTCTTGGCCCTTGCCGTGGTGGCGATGTCACTCGCCGGCTGTCCACCCAAGCCCAAGCCCTTTCCCGTCGCGGCCTTCTCCGCACTGCCGGAACGAGGCAACATCCCGCTGACCGTGCAGTTTACCGACGAGTCGACGCTTTCCAAGAGTGCCATCACCGAGTGGGCCTGGAACTTCGGTGACGGCAACACCAGCAACGAGCAAAATCCCCAGCACACCTACACCTCCACCGGCGAGTTTACCGTCACACTGAAGGTTGTGAACGCGAATGGCCAGAGCATCCTGAAGAAGCCGGAGTTTATCCTGGCGACTTCCGCTCCGCAGCCGCCCGCGGCCGACTTCCGCGCATCCACACAAACCGGCGACGCGCCACTGGCGGTGCAATTCTTTGATCAGTCCACGGCCGGAAGCTCCACGATCATTACGCGCACCTGGAGCTTCGGCGACGGCACCCTCGCCACGGACAAGAACCCCATACACATCTACAAGGAACCCGGCGTCTACACCGTCGCGCTCAGTGTCGCGACGGCCGCGGGCACGGATCTCGAAACGAAGACCGGCTTCATCACGGTGACCCGCCCGCCAACCGCCGACTTCTCCGCAAGCCTGCAGTCCGGCGTCGCGCCGCTCAGCGTGACCTTTACTGACACATCCAGCGCCGGTTCGTCGCCGATAACGCAACGCGCCTGGAACTTTGGCGATGGCCAGTTCTCCTCGGGCGGCCCGACGGTGCAACATGTTTACGAGGCGCCTGGTGTTTACGACGTGGCCCTGACGGTCACCACCCAGGACGGCACGGACACAGCCGTAAAGGAAGAGTTCATTGCCGTCTCCGCGCCGGAGTTCGTGTTCAGCCAGACCTTCCCGAACGGACAAAGTTATCTCCCCGGCGGCACGGTCGACCTCACGGCGACCATCACCTATCCCGACACCGTCATCCTCAACGCGCTTGGCGTACTGCAGACGGTGCCGCCCGGCTGGACCTTTGAGTCGATTGTCGGCGGGGATGTCCCTGAGATTCTGCCGCGCGACAAGGGCGCCGGCGCGTTCGAATTCGCATGGCTCGATATTCCCGAGTCGCCGGTGAGTTTCACCTACCGCATGCGGGTGCCCGCTACGGACAGTGGCCGCAAGTTTATCTCGGGCCAGGCCCTCTTCCGCGCGGGCGGTCCGGAGTTTCTCAGCCCGCCGGTGATCAGTTCGCTCGAATCGCTCGCTGGGGAAGGCGAAGGCGAAGGTGAACTTGAAGGCGAGGGCGAAGGGGGCATCGCACCGAACGAACAGCTCATGATTGCGCGCACGTTTCCCACGAGCAACGGCGATACCTACATCCCGGGTGGAACGATCGATGTTGAGATCACCTTCAGTTACACCGGCACCGAATCGGTGCGCGCATTGGGACTCGTGGAGAATCTGCCCGTCGGCTGGTCCTTCGATGCCCTTATTGATGGTGACCTGCCCGATGCAACCTCGCCTGAATCCGATGATGATCTCGTCGAGTTTCTGTGGTTGACCATTCCCGAGTTTCCGGCCACCTTCCGCTATCGGCTCAAGGTGCCGCGCAACACAGTCGGCACCCAGGAAATCAACGGCTTCGCGCTCTTCCGCCAGTCGGGACCAGAACTGATGACACCTTTCGAGACCAGCAACCTTACCCAGGATCCGACTTCCTTCGAAGGTGAGTTTGAAGGCACCGCCGAGGGTGAAGGGGCCGCCGAGGGTGAAGGGGAAGGTGAAGGGATGGCGGAAGGTGAGGGCGAAGGGATGGCGGAAGGTGAGGGCGAAGGCGAGGGCGAAGGCGAAGGCGAGGGCGACATGGCGACCTTCGACATGGTACTCGCCCGGAGCTTCGCGCCCGCCGATGGCTACACGCCGGGCACAACCATGGACATCACCCTGACCTTGTCCTACTTCGGCACGGAGCCCATCTCCGCGCTGGGGCTGCAGGAAGACCTGCCAGCGAACTGGACCTATCAGGGTGGGGTTAGCGGCAACACACCGCAGCTCGAGCCCAGCATCGGCAGCAGCGGCCTGGTGGATTTTCTATGGTTTTCCATTCCCGCGTTCCCGGCCACCTTCACCTATCGCGTTCAGGTACCCAACGAAGCCACCGGACCGCAGCCCTTCGAAGGGGTCGTGCTCTACCGCACGACGGGCAGCCAGATCGAATCCAATATCGAGGTCACGGCCATCCCCGCCGCCGCTGGCGGCATGGAAGGCGAGGGCGAAGGGGAAGGCGAGATGGTCGTGGAATGCCCGGACAATGACTTCACGGATCCGGTGATCACAGCCTGCCCGCCCGCGCAAACCCTGGCGCTGGATGCGCAATGCGCGGCGAGCGTGCCCGACCTGAGCGGCGCCCTCAGTGCAACCGACAACTGCGGTGTCGCGAGTGTCACGCAGTCCCCCGCGGCCGGCACGGCCATCACCGCCAACACGGCGGTCACCATGACCGTGACCGATACCAATGGCAATACCGCCACCTGCGAGGTGGCCTTGACCGTGCAGGATGACACGGCACCCGTGATCAGCGTGTGCGCCGCAGATGTTGATCTGATCGCCGACGCCGATTGTGCGGCCATCGTGCCGGACCTGACCGCTGAGGTTACGGCTTCGGACAACTGCGGCATCGCCTCGATTTCCCAATCGCCGGTCGCGGGTACCACCATCAACGGGGATACCACGCTCACCATCACGGTGACGGACAGCAGTGGCAACCCCACGACCTGTACCGCCACGCTGGGAATCGTGGATCAGAGCCCGCCGGTGATCACCGCCTGCGCCGCGGATCGGGAACTGACGCCCGACGCGGTGACCTGCGAAGCCACGGTACCCGACCTGACGGCCGAGGTGAGCGCCACGGACAACTGCGGCACCCCGGATATCACCCAGACACCTGCCGCGGGCACGGCCATCACCGAGGACACGACCGTGACCATTACCGCTACGGATGACGACGGCAACGAGGACACCTGCACAGTCGACTTGACCATCGGTGATTGCCCGGCGGACTTTGACATGTTCCTCGCGCGCGCCGCCAGTGGCGGCTATACGCCGGGGGCCACGCTGACCTTCACGATGACGCTCGACTACAGCGGCGACGGCCCCGTGACCGCGTTGGGCCTGCGCGAGAATCTGCCGGCCGGTTGGACCTTCCAGGGCACGGGCGGCGCCGACGCGCCGAACTTCGCTTCACCGGCAGGCAGCACCGGCGAGATTCAGATGCTGTGGTTCACGGTGCCCAGCTTTCCGATCACTTATACCTACGACGTGACCGCACCCAATGATGCCACCGGCCCACAGACCTTCAGCGGCACGGCGCTCTACCGGGAGACCGGTCCCGAAGTCGCGTCCAATACCGCATCGACCACGGTGAATCCGGCGAAATAGCGCCGCGGCATCGCCTGCCTGAAACGATCCGTGCCCGCCGCTATCGCTTGCGGCGGGCACGGCTATTTTCGGGCCGGGGGGTCCGGGCAAAAAATAAGAGGCCTGATACGAGAATCGCACCAGGCCTCCGCGGAAGGAGAAACGCCACATGTGGCGCTGACCAACGAAATTTTACCACACCCCCTGCGATCTGGCAAGTGCCTTCGCATGCGTTGAATACTTTACAAAAATGCTAAGCCTATGATCTCGAACGGTTTACCGCATCCGCCCAGCCGCTAAGTGCTTGCTGCCGTTGATCTTCGCTCCAGCGCGGCTCGAAGCAGCGATCCAGTTTCCAGGTGTCCGCGATCGCGCTTGTACTCGTCCAGAATCCGGTCGCCAGGCCGGCGAGAAAAGCGGCGCCAAGTGCCGTCGTTTCAAGGGTTTGGCCTCGCTCCACCGGGATCCCCAGCACGTCCGCCTGGTGCTGCAACAGGAAATTGTTGGCGCAGGCACCCCCATCCACCCGTAGCACCGGAATGGAGCGTCCGGTCTCCTGCACCATCGTGCGCAGGACATCCGCGCTTTGATAGGCGATCGATTCGAGCGCAGCACGAACCAGATGCGCCCGGCCCGCACCGCGCGTTAGCCCGGTGATGACGCCGCGCGCACGCATGTCCCAATAGGGTGCCCCGAGCCCCACAAAGGCCGGCACGATATAGACCCCACCCGCGTCGGGAATCGTCCCGGCGATCGCCTCGCTCTCCGCCGCGTTCGCGATCAGTTGAAGCTCGTCGCGCAGCCACTGAATCACCGCGCCACCGACGAAGACCCCACCTTCGAGGGCGTAGGTCACCTGGCCCTCGAGTCCCCAGCCGATTGTGGTGAGCAGTCCCTTCGACGACGCCACCGGCTCGGTACCCGTGTTCATCAGCAGGAAGCAGCCGGTACCGTAGGTGTTCTTCGAAGCACCGGCCTCGAAGGCCGCTTGCCCGAAGAGCGCGCCCTGCTGGTCTCCGACTACCGACGCGACCGGAATGCTTCCGCCCAGGAGGGTCGTCTCACCAAAAACATGGCTGGTCGGGTGAACGCCCGGCAGGCCCTCCGCCGGAATGTCCAGTGCGGTCAGCAGTTCCGGGTCCCACTGCAGGCTGTGTATGTTGAAGAGCATCGTACGCGACGCGTTGGAGTAGTCCGTGGCATGGTTGCCGGTCAGTTTGTACAGCAGCCACGAATCGATGGTGCCGTAGCACAACTCGCCGCGCGCCGCGCGTTCCCGTGCGCCGTCGACGTGGTCCAGGATCCACTTGATTTTCGTCCCCGAGAAATACGCATCCACCACGAGCCCCGTCTTCTGGTGAAAGGTCTCTTCCAGCCCATCCGCCTTGATCGCTTCGCAGGTCTCCGTGGTACGGCGACATTGCCACACGATCGCGTTGTGGATGGGATCGCCGGTCGTCCGGTCCCAGACCACCGTCGTCTCGCGCTGGTTGGTGATGCCGATCGCTGCAACGTCGGCGGGTGTCAGGCCCGCCTTGCGCATGGCCTCGCGCGCTGTTTCCAATTGAGAGAACCAGATCTCCGCCGCGTCGTGTTCGACCCAGCCGGGTTGGGGATAGATCTGGCGAAACTCCCGCTGCGCCACGGCGACGATGGCACCGGCATGATCGAAGACGATTGTGCGCGAGCTGGTGGTGCCCTGATCGAAGGCCAGGATAAACTTTGCGGCCATGCTGCATCCTCCCGAGAAATAGCGTGCAGGCAAAATACCACAGCCGCGCCGCGGGCGGAAAGCTAAAGATCGAAGTTGCGCACCAGGGCTTCAGGCACTTTGCCGCGGCCCGAAGCGCGGCTGTTCACGGCGCGCGTCGCGTGGACTTCGTCGATGATGAATTTCTTGTACAGGTTCTGAACCAGCGGCGTCATCGAGTTGGATAGCACCACCTTCACGCCCATCTCGGAGAGATCTTCATAGACCTTGGCCAGGGCGAACTGAGACTGCTCGCCGAAACCGCCGTCGTTATAGGCGGTGAAGGAGCTGGTCTTCGATACGGGGGCATAGGGCGGATCAAAGTAGACGAAGTCACCCGTCTTCGCCACGTCGAGCACGGACTGGAAGGGGCGTTGCTCGATCTTCGCCTTGCCCAGCGCATCCGCGCAGGCGCGCAGGTTCAGCGGATCGCAGATCGCCGGGTTCTTGTAGCGGCCCATCGGCACGTTGAACTCGCCCTTGCTGTTCTCGCGGAATAGTCCGTTGTAGCAGGTCTTGTTCAGGTAGATGATGCGCGCCGCGCGCGTCACGATGTCTTTTGGCTGTTGCTTGCGCACGGCGTAGTAGTGCTCCGCGTCGTGCTTGCGCGCATGGCCTTCCAACAGTTCAATGAGCTTCTCCACGTCCTGTTGCACCGCGAGGTACGCATCGATCAGGCGCGGGTTGTTGTCCGAGAGGTACGCCCGCTTCCGGCCCAGCGCCTTGCGCCGGTAGAGATCGAAATACATCGCGGCGCCCCCCGCGAAGGGTTCGTGGTAGCGGCCAAAGGGCGCTGCGGCCTCTGCGCGCTGGCGCAATTCCTCGAGGAGCTGGCCCTTGCCGCCAACCCATTTCAGAAAGGGATGCGGTACAGGAAATCGGCGCGTGCTGGTCTTCATAGTCCGAAGTACAACTCCAGCCACTTGCGCAGATCGGCCAGTTCCACCGCCATTCCGGTGGAGAGAAGAAAGGCCTTGATGTTCTCCGAGAAGCCCTCGCCCGAGTAGACGACAATACCCCGGATCGGCCAAACCTTGATGTCTTCCAGGGTCGCGGGGATTTTCTCTTCCGCGGATCCCGCACCGCCCTGATACTTGCACTCGATGCCGAGGCTCACCCGCGTGTCCGGATGTTTGAGCACGATGTCGATGCGGCGCCGCGCTCCCCATACCCGGCGGCCCACGGCGACCTGCTCATCGACCAGCAGGCCCAGCGCGCGCCCGATCGCGGCGACTTCCCGCTCCAGTTCCGCGCCTGAAGCCACTGCTTTTCCTCTACCCGGCATCGGCCACTCCCATCAATTTCATCGGAAGTATGGCCGCACCGGTACCCGCACGCAAGAATTCTCCCGCATTCGCGATGCGGTCCCGCGATCAGTTCATACTTCCCGGCGCGTGGTGGAAGGCCACGGGCGCATCTGCAGCCGTTGCATCTTCGCGCCTGGCACCCTGAAGAATCAGCGCGTGTACCATGCGCGCGCCCAGTCGACGCTTCTTTCGGTTCGCATCCGTGAGTAGCGCCCAGGTGAGTCCGACCGCGTTCCGGCGCCGCGCCGGGTTCGCCACCTGACGAGCGACTGTAGGCAGCGATGCCGCGCGCACCGCCAGGATCTCACCGGCGTAGCGGCAATTCAGGTGGTCCTCCAGCGTGCGGCTGATCGCGTTGGGGTGGTGACAGGCCCTGTGCGCGCCCTGCAACACCCAGGCATCGTCGTCAACGAGATGGGCGCAACAGTCGCACACGCTGTCTTCCGTCACCTTACGGAGCGTATCAATCGGCAATGCATGCGCGAGCAACACCGATATGGCCGCGCAGTCCAGGTCCCAGATATGACGGTCGAAAGGCGAGGCTTCGGATGATGACATGGTCGGTAGCTCCTCTACACCGCATGGCGCGTAAAAAGAAGGGAGGCCGTGCACCCGTGCGACGGCCTCCCGGAACAAAGCTGATCGGTCGAATCAGGTGCCGTTGAAGCCGCGGTTGAAGCGGCCGAAGGTGCGCGCGCTGTCCGCCGTTGCAGGGAAGCGCTCGTCCGGATAGCGGAGGAATGCCACGTGGCCATCCAGATACAGCACGTTCGCGCCACCGGGCACATGCGCGAAGTCTTTCGTGCTCGTGCTGATGTGATCCCAGATGATCGGTACCGTACTCTGCGCCTGCGCGCTCGCCGCTGGATTGTTGATGTCCGTGATCAGGAAACGCTCGATGCCCTCGCGAAGACGGTACAGGGTGTCACCGCCGCCCGGCATGTAGCCGAGTCCCGCGAAAGTCTCCGTCGTAAAGTCGCTGTCGCTGGCTGCGCCGTTCGTGGCCACGTTGTTCGCCCAGAGCTCACCCCAGGGGGTCTGGCCCACATACTCAGATTCCTCGATCCGGCCGCCCGGACCCGTACCAATCACGCCCACGAAGGGCCCCAGGATGTTCGCGTCGTCCATGATCGCCCAGCCGGTGTAGTCGTAAGGCTCCTTGCTGATCTCGTGTGGCTGCACCACGCCGTCCCCGTTGCCCTTGCCTTCGTCATAGCGTTCGAAGACATCCGTTTCCCGCCACGACGGGCACCACACCACGTTCCAGTCCGTCAGGTACTCGGGGAACACGGCGTAGCCATCGAAGATCATATCGTCACTCAGGCCACCGTCCTGCGTGAAAACTCCCGGCGCGGTCTCGGTGTAGGTGTAGGTCTCGCGCGGCGGGTAGCGCTCGCCCCGGGACTCGTTCGAGTACATCTTCATTACGAGTCCGAGCTGCTTGAGGTTATTCTGGCAGCTTGCACGGCGCGCCGCTTCGCGGGCCCGTGCCAGTGCCGGCAGCAGAATGGCCGCCAGAATGCCGATGATCGCGATAACCACCAGCAGTTCGATCAAGGTAAATCCGCGCTTACGCATGGTATCCAGCCCCTTCCTTTGTGCGCAATCAAATGCAGGCGCACAGACATCCTAAGAATTAACCCAAATAAACAAACAGACGTTCGCATAGCTTAACATCCGGTATTCTGGGCCTGCAACTCGCCGCTACCCGGCGCTTAGGTGCACGCAGTAATCGCGTTAAGCCGCGTGCCTCACAGGCCAAAGGCATCGAACATGGCGTCTTCCAGCAGCGCGAAGGCAGAATTCATGGGCCATTCCGTGCGGTAGCGCAGGAAGTCCACGTGGCCATCCAGGAACAGGACGTTGGATCCCCCGGGAATGTGGTTGTAGGTGGCCACCTGCTTGGTGATGAGGTCGTAGATGACGGGCACGTCGCTTTGCGCAAATGCCGACGCCCCGGGGTTGTTAATGTCCGTGATGAGGAAGCGCTCCACACCCTCTCGCAAGCGGTACAGCGTGGACTCGCCGTTGTCCTCATGCATGAAGTCGAGATCCGATTCGAGATAGTCGAGGTATCCCGCTTCGTCGTTCACGTAATAGAGCACGAAGGCGGTGCTGAGTGCCGTGGTGAATCCCGCGCTGAGATCAACGCCAATCTGCGGGTCCGCCGCGTTGGGGTCGCCCGAGGACAACAAGGCAAGGCTTGGTGATACTGCCCACCCAAGATAACGGTACGCGGCGCCGTCCATGCCGCAGGGATCGAAGCGCCCCTCAGGATCGTTCTTGGGGAAATTCCACTGCCCGTCCGATACGACGCCGCCATAGTACGGTGAAGACGGACAGATCAGCACTTCGTGGTCGGCAAGATACTCCGGATAGATGGAGGGAACGTCGACGACGTTGAATCCACCAAGCCGGTCACACGGCGCCGACGCGCCGGTGCTCGTCCCGTAGCGCAGCCAGGTGGGGTAGCGCTCGCCCCTGCTTTCGTTCGCGTACATCTTCAACACCAGCCCCTGCTGCTTGAGGTTGTTCTGGCAACTTGCGCGGCGCGCGGCCTCGCGCGCCCGCGCAAGTGCCGGAAGGAGGATGGCCGCGAGAATGCCGATGATCGCGATAACGACCAGCAATTCAATAAGGGTGAAACCGTACTTCTTCATGGTGGAGACCTTTCAGGGTGTTCAGGACGATATGTACTACAAGCAAAGCGAGTGCTCGCTATGCTTAACAGTCCGGGCACGCGTGCGCCCAGACTTCATTTGCGAGAATTGCGTGGCCCGTTAGCGCAGGGCCGCGTAGAGATGTTTGAGCGTTACCGCCATCGGGACAAAGAGCAGGACCGCCGCTGCCCAATCCGCCGGGCCATCGGCCACCATCCCCAAGCCAAGCGCGGCCAGCGTGAGGCCTGCACAGTACCAGGGCCACATGAATCCTTTGTTGCGCGTCCGGCTCATGTTCCGCGCTCCGAAGAAGCCATCAGGCTGCCTTCCGCTTCCATCTCCGGCAACGCGTCTGCCATCTTGCCGCGCACGGCCTTTTTCCGTTTTCGCGCCGTTCGGCTCTTGCTCACCCAGATAACGAAGCCGGACACGGAAAGCGCGCCGGAGGTCATGGCGAAAAATACGTAGACCATCCGCATGGCATTGCCGCCGAAGCTGCCGAAGTGAATGGGCGCGCCGACGAGGATCGCCTTGATCCAGAGCGGCATAACAAAGTGCAGGGAACGTGGCGTCGCCTCGGCCGTGATTGCGGCCACGGTCGGAATCAGCGGGTGCGCAT
>JAUIKJ010000370.1 GCA_030430835.1 Candidatus Hydrogenedentota bacterium | reverse complement strand
TCCCGATGCAGTAGTTCGATGATCGCCTCCACCTCCGGTGCGACCGCGACCGCTTCCACGCTGCGGCCATCGGTCGTCGCACCCGGGGTCGTCTCGCCGTCCCAGCATTCTATCGCATGACAGAACTGTTTCAAAGCAAATTCGAGGCGGGCAGTATCGACGGCTTCGGGTGCGCGCTCCCCGGACTTCAATTGTGCATGGAGCACCGTTGCCGCTTCGGCAAGTTTCACCCCGCCCAGGTTTGCCGCTACCCCGGAAAGGGTGTGGAGCAAGCGGAGTGCAGCATCCCGATCGCCCGCCTGGAGCAGCGCTCGCAGGCGATCCGCGGCGTCGGACTGGGCGTCGCGAAACTGATCCAGCAGCCGGTGATAAAGCCCGAGTTTGCCCTGCACCCGTGCAAGCGCGCCATGACTATCGATCCCTGGAAGGTTTAGCGCCTCAATCACGCGGGCCGGCCCGCCGGATGGGGGCTCGGCCGCGATAGCCGCGGGCCGGGGGGCGTGCTCCGACGGGCGGACCCAACGGCCCAGCGTGGCATAGAGCTGTTCTGGGTCGATCGGTTTGGCGACATAGTCGTTCATGCCGGCGTCCACGCAACGGGCACGGTCGCCGGCCAACGCGTTCGCCGTCATCGCGATCACCGGTAGTTCATTGAACTGTTCGTCCTCTCGCAGCAGACGCACCGCCGTGATGCCATCCATGACCGGCATCTGCACATCCATCAGTACCGCATCGTAGCGATTCGCCCGGATCCGATCCAGGGCTTCTTGCCCGTTCGACGCGACATCGATGACAACCCCGGCTGACGCGAGAATCTCCGAGGCCACCTGCTGGTTGATGTCGTTGTCTTCGACGAGAAGCACGTGTGCGCCGCTTATGTCATGGTCTTTACGCGCCTCAGTGCCGCGACCGCGCCGGAGCGATTCGGTGCGGGTCGTACCCATCGCCGTCGCAATTGCGTCGAAGAGGGCCGATGGCCCCACCGGTTTCAGTAGTACATGATCGATGCCCGCCTCCTCGGCGGCCCGCACCACTTCGTCCCGCCCATAGGCGGTTACGAGCAGCACCGGCAACGCGCGCAGTTCTGGCGTCAGGCTGCGCAGGTGCATCGCGGTCTCGATACCGGAGATGCCCGGCATCTTCCAGTCGGTGATCAGAAGATCATACGAGGGGCCACCCGTCGCGATCGCCTGGCGAACCCGTTCCAGGGCTGCCTCGCCATTGGGCGCGGCGTCCACCTCGAGGCCCAATTCCGCCAACAGGTTCTGGAGTACTTCCCGCGCCACGTCGTGATCGTCCACGACCAGGACCCGCGTGCCCCGCAGCGACTCGGTCAACTTGGGCACTTCCTCGGTCATGGCATCGGACAAGCCAAAGGGCAGGGTAAAACGGAAGGTGCTGCCCTGATCCTTCGTGGACTCCACGGCGATACGGCCCCCCTGCAGATCCACGAGGCGCCTGCAGATGGACAGGCCCAGGCCGGTGCCGCCGTAGCGGCGTGTCGTGGAACTGTCCGCCTGCATGAAGGGCTGAAAGAGCGCGTCCGTTTGCTCTGGCGTCATACCGATTCCGGTATCACTCAGGGAAAATGACAGGACCACGCGATCTTCTGATTGTTCCTCCGGCACCGAGCGCACGCGGAGAATAATCTCACCGCGCTCCGTGAATTTCGCGGCATTGCCGCCGAGGTTGGTCAGAATCTGGCCCAGGCGCAGCGGATCGCCCGTGAGTATCGCGGGCAGGCCCGGCTCGAGATCAATCAGGACCTCGAGGTCTTCGCGGCCCTGCGTGCGCACCGCCATGAGATTGGCGAAGGTTTCCATTACATCGCCGAGGCGGAAGGGGATGTGTTCGATGGCCAACTTGCCCGCTTCGATCTTTGAGAAGTCGAGCACGTCGTTGATAATCCCGAGCAGTGAATTGGCCGAGCGGTCAATCTTCAGGAGATAGTCTTCCTGTCGCGGCGTCAGTTTGGTCTGCAGCGCGAGGTGTGTGAGCCCGATGACGGCATTCATCGGTGTGCGGATCTCATGCGACATCGTGGCAAGGAAATCACTCTTGGCGCGGTTGGCCTCTTCGGCTTCCTCCTTGGCCTCCCGCAGCGCTGACTGGAGTTGCATCGTTTCGGTAATGTCCTGCCGTGTGCCCACCACGCGGACCGCGCGGCCTTCGGAATCACGCTGGATCGCCAGGCCCAAGGTGTGCATCCAGCGCACCTCGCCGTCGGCCGACACCGCCCGGTACTCCAACTCATAGCGGTCGCTCGGCTGTGCCACGTAGTCCAGCCACTTCCGCCAGGTCGCTTCCCTGTCCTCCGGATGGATGCTGTCGCGCCAGGCTGCGATGTGCGATTCCTTCAGTGGGATCTTGCCGAGTGCTTCCATGTACAGGTCATTTACCAGCATGGTCCCCGTGGTCACATCCACGTCCCAGACCGCGAGTTGCCCCGCATGCACCGCCAGCGACAGGCGCTGCTCCGATGCCTCGCGCGCGAGTTCCGCGCGCTTCTGCTCGGAGATGTCACGGGTCACGACCACGACGTTCGAAATCTCGGCGTCTTCTTCCGCGCGATACGGATAGAAGTGGGTCTCGCAATAGCGGGCATCCGGCGATTCTTCCGGAATCCACTCTTCGTAGCGCAGGTGCTCCCCGGCGAAGGCACGGTCGATGCGCGGCCGAATCCGTTGCTCGAAGACGTCCTCGCCCCAGACATCGGCAATGGAACCGCCCAGAATATCCTCGCGTTGCTGCCCGAACACCGTGCACCAAGCGTTGTTCACCGCCTCGTATCGATACTCCCGGTTGATGAAGCTCATCAGGTCCTGGACGGCGTTCGCAATGAATTCGTAGCGCAGGCTCCGCTGCTCCGCTTCCTTGCGCGCGTGGATATCCGTATGGGTGCCCACAATGCGCGCAGGCGCGCCGGAGGCGTCCCGGGAGACGACGCGTCCACGCGACATGATCCAGTGCCACGCACCATCGCGCGTCTTCATTCGGAATTCATCCTTGAAGGGCACATCCTTGCCTGCGGACAGCGCGGCCCGTTTCTCCTGAATTCCGGGAAGGTCGGCGGGATGGACCAGGCTTTCCCAGGCGTCGGGCGCCGA
>JAUIKJ010000369.1 GCA_030430835.1 Candidatus Hydrogenedentota bacterium | reverse complement strand
GCCGCCCCCCTGAATTGCGGTGAAGCGCAGGCTCGCGTCCATGCAATTGTCCGTAAGCCACTCTTCCCGAGGCTTCTGGATAGCGCCGTCGAGATACTCTTCCAGGTTGGATTCCGAATCGCCGTCGATGTTGCCCGCCGGGCCGAGGTAGTTGGGTTCCGAAGGCGCGTTGCCAAAGGTGTCGAAGGTGCTCGACGTGAAATTGATTTGGTCCTGGACCGAGGCGATCTGGTTTTCGGCGGAGGTGCCGGTCAGCACGGAAACCACTGCGGTATCGCCCACCTCGTTGACGAAGGCGATGGTGGAGGTGTCCGCGATCGTCATGTAGCCGGCGAGCAGATTCTGCAGGGCCACGCCGAGCACGGGGTCGTTCTCCCCGAGGGACTCGATGATGTCGACCGTACCCACGCCACTGATGTTGACGATCAGTTCTTGTTTGACCGCGACCTTGTTCGCCGCGAAGCCGGCCTGAATCGCGCTGATGGTCGATGCGTTGATGCAGCCGGGCTCCACGCCATTGCGCAGCAGTGCCGAGAGCATCCCGAGTTGATCCTCTTCAAGGATGCCGTTGCCGTCGTTGTCTGACCCGGCGAGCGCGGCGCCCGCCTGCGAGAAATCGAGGAACTCATCGACGACGAAGAGGGCGACATCGAAATCGACATCGACCGTCTGCGCCTGGGCAGGTTGGAGGAGGCACGACAGGCTCCATACCGCGGCAAGAACGATCAGCAATCTCCCGCAGGACATGGTTCTCCTCTCAACAAAAGCGTTCAGGAACTCAACCCCAAGCTGGTTCGTTAGAACGCGAAAGTATATTTCATAACTGCTTTGGAGTCAATTGTATAGATGCTGCAGACACCTGGGTGTACACTTAACGGGGTACACGTTTTGCGCAATTTTAACAGGAAAACTTTTCTTGCGTCGAGATGGGGTGCCTGTGTCAAAGTAGCCGCTGGACATTCGAACGAGCCCCATCTGGCCATGCCCTTACTGGAAATCGAAGATCTGCGAACCTGGTTCCACACGCGCGACGGTGTTGTGCGTGCAGTGGATGGGGTTTCCTATACGCTGGACAAGGGCGAAACCCTGGGGATTGTCGGGGAATCCGGCTGCGGCAAATCCGTGCTCCACTACACCCTGCTGGGTCTGATTCCTTCGCCGCCGGGCCGGGTCGAATCGGGCCGGGCCGTGTTCGACGGCACGGACTTGCTCGCCTGCAATGCAACGGCCCTGCGCGGAATCCGCGGCAAGCGCATCTCGATGATCTTCCAGGATCCGATGACCGCGCTGAACCCCTACATGAAGATCGGCAAGCAGCTTATGGAGCCGCTTCGATTGCACGATGGCGTTTCGAAGGCAGAGGCGCGCCGCCGCGCGGCTGAGGCGCTGGAGGCGGTGGGCATCCACGATGCGGGCAAACGGCTCGACATGTTCCCCCACGAATTCTCCGGCGGCATGCGCCAGCGCGTAATGATCGCCATGGCGTTGATCACGAACCCCGAACTGCTGATTGCCGACGAGCCCACGACGGCGCTCGACGTTACGGTGCAGGCGCAAATCATCGACTTGATCAAGGGGCTGCAACGGGATCGCGGGATGGCGATGGTGTTGATCACGCACGACCTCGGGGTCATCGCCGGCGCCTGTGACCGCGTGGCCGTCATGTACGCGGGCCGCATCGTCGAGTCCGGTCCGGCCGCGGCACTCTTTCACGCGCCGCGGCATCCCTATACCGAGGCGCTGCTCGCGTCGCGGCCTTCGCTCGATACCGAAGCCGATCGCCTTGAGAGTATTCCCGGCCTGCCGCCGGACCTGACCAAGCCGATCGCAGGATGTGCCTTTGCGCCGCGTTGCGCCCACGCTGCGGCGATCTGCGGCACCGAAGGCGGGGTGCTGGCGGAAGTCGCAGCGGAACGCGCCACGGCGTGTGTCCGTGTGCAGCGGGGGGAACGGTGAGCGCGGCACTGCTACAAATCGAGAATCTTCGCGTGCATTTCCCCGTGAAGCAGGGCTTCCTCCGGGGCGGACAGGCGGGCGTGGTGAAGGCGGTCGATGGCGTATCGCTCGATGTCGCCGCGGGCGAAGTGCTGGGGCTGGTCGGAGAATCCGGCTGCGGCAAGTCGACCCTCGCCCGCAGTGTGGTCCGGCTTGTTCAGCCAACCGCGGGCGCGATTCGCTTCGAGGGCCAGGACCTGGCGGGCCGTGGCGGTGGCGCGCTGCGCGCCCTGCGTCCGCGGCTCCAGATGATCTTTCAGGATCCCTATGCCTCGCTGAACCCGCGCCGTTCGGTCTATGACACCCTGGCCGAGCCCCTGCTCGTGCACGGGGTCGTGCCGCGCAACGCGGTCGCGGCGGAGGTAAAGCGGCTGATGGAACAGGTCGGTCTCGCGGGCCGATTCATTCGCAAGTATCCGCATGAATTCAGCGGCGGCCAACGCCAACGCATTGCAATCGCCCGTGCACTCGCGCTGCGGCCAAAACTCGTTCTGGCGGATGAGCCCGTGTCCGCGCTGGATGTCTCCGTGCAGGCGCAGATTCTCAACCTGCTTCAGGAGCTCTGCCGCGAGATGGGTCTCACGATGATCCTGATCTCGCACGATCTCAGCGTGGTGCGGCACATGGCCCATCGGATTGCCGTGATGTACCTGGGGAAGATCGTCGAGCTTGGTCCGGGCCACGATGTGTTTCGCACGCCCCTGCACCCCTATACCCGGGCACTCGTCAGCGCCGTGCCGCGCACCGATCCCGAGGCGGAACATGCACGCAAGCGGATCCTTCTCGAAGGCGATCCGCCCTCACCGCTCAATCCGCCCGCGGGTTGTGCCTTTCACCCGCGCTGCCCCTGGGCCGCGCCCGAATGCCGACGCGGCCTGCCGCCGCTCGCGGTGCATACGGCCGACCGCCGTGCCGCCTGTATCCGGCTGGAGACCCTGCCGGGGCAGGCGCCATCGGCGACCACCCCGGCCTGATCATCAGGCTTTGGCCGCCTTCGGCGGCATTGGTTTCCGAATCTCATCCCGTAGCCAGATTGCGCCCGCCAACAGGACCATGAAGGCCTCGAAGCCCCAGAAGAGGGTGAGCTTCATCCAGAGGCCATCGGTGAAGCCGTAGG
>JAUIKJ010000368.1 GCA_030430835.1 Candidatus Hydrogenedentota bacterium | reverse complement strand
CGGAAGGTATTGGCGAAATTGTCGCCATAGTCGTAGCCGGTGATCTTCGGCGTCCAGCCATCCAGATCCTTGCCGTTGAAAAGGGAGATCCAGTTCTCCTCGTTCGCCGCGGCGTTCAGGGACAGGCCGCAAAGGACGGCAGTGAGGGACAGCAGAATCGGGGTTTTCAATCGCATGGAATGGCTCCGGATAAATTGTTTCCAATGCGATCCAGAGTAGCCCCTGACCGCGGCCTTATGCAACGCCCTCGTGCTGCCGTCGCCAACGATCCACGATTACCGCGCCCGTGGCGTCGCCGGTGATGTTGAGGGTGGTGCGGAACATGTCGAGGAGGTGGTCGACGGCGTAGATGATCGGAATGTAGTACATCGGCAGCCCAATCGCATTGGCGATGAGGACCATGGTGATGAGGGCCGCGCTCGGCACCGCCGCCACGCCGATGGAGGTGATGACGGCGGTGATCGCGATGAGGACCGTGGTGGAGGTGCTGAGCACGACCGGTACATCCGCGAGGCCGCCGTAGACCTGGACGAGGAAGAGAATGGCCACGGCCTCATAGAGCGCGGATCCATCCATGTTGACCGTCGCGCCGACCGGCAGGGAGAAGTCGGCCACCTTTTCGGAGACCCCGAGCTTCCGTTTCAGTGTATCGAGGTTGATGGGCAGGGTGGCGGTGGACGATGCCGTCGTGAATGCGATGAGCATCGGGGCGCGCATCCCGCGCAGGAACGTGATGGGGGAGAGACCACCCAGCACACGAACCAGGAACAGCAGTACGGCGAAGTGTGTGAGCAGCGCCGCCAGCACCACGAAAAAGTAGTAGCCGAGCGCACGCATGGCGTCGAAGCCGAGGGTTGCGAGCAGGGACGCGATAATACAGCCGATGGCGAGCGGCGCAATCTGCATGACCCAATGCGTAATGGTCATCATGATAGCGTTGAAGGCATGGAAAAAGTCGCGCACCGGCGCGGCGACCGTGCCAAGTACAAGGCAGGCAAGGCCCACCAGGATCGCGAAGACGATAATGCCCAGGGTGTTTGGAGGCGACGCGGCGAGGGCGCTGAAAGGATTGCTGAGTATAGGCATCAACAACTGGTCGCGGAGCAGTTGCGCGGGTCCCTGATCCTGCACGGCCCGCATGCGTTCCCAGTTTCCGCCGAAGCCCGACCCGGCGATGTGTTCGCCTTCTTCCGCAGCGATATAGGCGCGGAACGCGACGTTTTCGCCGCCACCTTCCCCTGCGAAGGCCGTGCGCATCTCGGCCAGTTCCGCTTCGCGCTGTGTGCGCAATGCTTGTGCGGCGTCGCTGTACCCCGGGCGCAGGAGGGTGACCATCACCAGGCCGATGAGCACTGCGACGGTCGTGGTGCCCATATAGTACGCGACGGTGCGAAATCCGATGTTGCCCAGTTCACCGGCCGAAGGCAGTGCGCTGATGCCGGTCACAATCGATGCCAGAATCAGGGGCGCGATAATCATCTTGAGTGCGCCGATAAAGAGGTCCTTGCCCAACAGGTCCAGCCACCAGATCAGGTCGTCGAAGTAGGCGGCCTCCGCATCCGCAAATCGATTGAGGGCGAGACCCGTCACGGCACCGATAAGCATGCCGATGACGATGCGGTGATGGAGCTCGAGATTTTTCATGGGGTGGCCTCTTTCGGGGAGGTGCCGACCCGCTCGATTCTGCCGGCGTCAATGCGCAGAAGCAGGTCGGCCAGGCGGGACGCTTCGTTCCGGTCATGCGTCACGTGGAGGACCGTCACGCCGGTATGTTGCTTGACCGATTCAAGCAGGTCACACATCTCCAGGCGCGTATCGTGATCGAGGGCGGACAGCGGTTCGTCCAGACATAACACCCGTGGCTCGAACGACAGGGCGCGGCCCAACGCGACGCGCTGTGCCTCACCGCCGCTCAAGCCTTGCGGCCGCCGGGGGAGAAGTGCGCCGATGCCCAGCAGGTCCGCCAGGGCATCGACCCGCGCGTCGATGGCGGGCTTGCTCCACTTTCGGAGCTGCAGGGCGAAGGCCAGGTGCTGGCGCACGGTCATCGTGCTAAAGAGGGCCCCGTCCTGGGGGACGTAGCCAATGCCGCGCTCAGCCGACTTGACGTGGGTCACGTCGCGCTCACCGAGTCGAATCCTCCCCGCGTCGCAGGATTTCAGTCCGCAGACGGCCTCCAGGATGGTGGTCTTGCCGCAACCGGTCCGGCCCATCAGCACGCCGTAGGCACCCTGCGGAATGGTGAAGGAAAGATCTGCGATACGGAAGGCGCCCGCGCTCAGCGCTACCTGTTCCAGTGCGATCATACGTCGGTCTCAGCGCACATAGCGTTCCGATCCCAGCGTGCGCACAAGCACCAGCACGATCACCGCCACGAGTATCATCAGCATTGATACGGCGACGGCGGCTTCCACGTTGCCGACCGAGAGTTGGAGAAAGACCGAGGTTGGCATGACTTCGGTCTTGAATCGGGTCGCACCGCCGAAGATAAGGATGGGCCCAAACTCTCCGAGCGATCGGGCCCACGCGAGGGTGAAGGCGACCAGCAAGCCTCGCCGCGCCTCGGGCAGGGCCACCATCCAGAAGGCCTGGGACTGGGTACAGCCCAGGGTGAGCGCCACCTGTTCGCGCCGTGGACTGATCTCCTCGAAGGTCGCGCGCATGGTGCGCACAGCGAAGGCACAGGCCACCATGAACTGTGCAAGCACGACGCCCGGCACGGCGTATGTGATACGTGATCCCGTCAGCCGTGCGAAGGCGGCCTCGAAAGCCATTCCGGCGGGCGTGGTGAAGAGGATCAGCAGGCTCAAGCCGATGACCAGCGGCGGCAGGACAATGGGAATATCGAGGATGGCATCCAGCACGTTCTTTCCGGGAAAGCGGGTGCGCGCCATGATGTAGCCAGTTGGGACCGAAACCCAGAGCGAGAATATCGCGGTCAGGGTGCAGGTAATCAGCGACAGCTTGATCGCGTATTGAATCTCCGCCGAGCCCAGGGCCTCCAGAAACTTGGAGGGATGCGCCGTATCCGTCGCGTCGCGTACGAGCATCGCCGTGTCCGCGGCAATCAGGGCCACGATCATGAAAATGTAGAAGCCGCCCAGCACACCCAG
>JAUIKJ010000367.1 GCA_030430835.1 Candidatus Hydrogenedentota bacterium | reverse complement strand
TGACGCCGGCGGACAGGGGGGTGCCGCCGGCATCAATGCTGCGATCCGGATCTTGCTGGTAACGGTAGGAACCCGACGCGCCAATGCCGGGAAGGCGATCGGCCGCGACCACGCCGCGAGCGGCACGCGCTTCGCGTACCCGCGCACGGGCAATCTTGAGGTCGCGGTTCTCCTGTTCCGCGCGGGCAATGAGATCATTCAGCACGGGATCATTGAACTGCTGCCACCAGGGCAACGCGCTGACCGGTGTCTCGGCAACCCCGCCTTCAAGCGCGGTGTGCCACGCGGCGGGCAGATCCGTTTCCGGGCGTGTGTAGTCGGGGCCGGTCATGCAACCGGCGAGACCGAGTGACAATGCGGCCGTGGCCGCGAAACAAAGCGGCGTGCAGCGTGCAATCATGAATTGTTCTCCTGCTGGGCCGGTGCCGCCTTCTTCCGACCGAAGCGGAATTCGCTGGCACCCTGGATGATGACGAAGAAGAGCGGCACGAAGATGGTCGCCAGGAAAGTGGCGGCGAGCATGCCGCCCATGACCGTGGTGCCGATGGAATGGCGCGCACCCGCACCGGCGCCCTCGCTGATGGCGAGCGGTACAACGCCGAGAATGAAGGCGAGGGAGGTCATCACGATTGGACGCAGACGCAGACGCGCGCCCTCGACGGCCGCTTCGACGAGGCCTTTTCCTTCGCGGCGCAGCACCGCACAGAACTCCACGATGAGGATGGCGTTCTTCGCGGAGAGGCCGATGAGTGTGAGCAGACCAATCTGGAAGTAGATGTCGCGTTCGATGCCGCGCAGGTAGATCGCGAGGATAGCGCCGAACACGGCGAAGGGCACTGCGCAAAGCACCGCCAAGGGCAGCGACCATTTTTCATATTGTGCCGCAAGCACAAGGAAGACAATGATGAGTCCGAAACCGATCACCATCGGTGCCTGGTTGCCTGCCCGCTCTTCCTGGTAGGACGCGCCGCTCCATTCGAGCGCGTAGCCGGCGGGAAGAATTTCCGCGCCGATTTCACGCATGCGCTCCATGGCCTGG
Source organism: Candidatus Hydrogenedentota bacterium (assembly GCA_030430835.1). Classification (GTDB taxonomy): domain Bacteria; phylum Hydrogenedentota; class Hydrogenedentia; order Hydrogenedentales; family JAEUWI01; genus JAUIKJ01. The sequence goes on along the minus strand of JAUIKJ010000367.1, from coordinate 2,075 downwards.
CCGGTGCTGTAGCCGGGCGATGGCGCGCCGGCAATCTGTACGGAGGGGAAACTGTTGAAGCGGCTGACGACGTTGGGACCGGATTGGTGGGTGATATCGAGCACGCCGGAGAGTTCGACCATCTCCCCCATGTCGTTGCGCGCGAAGACCTTTCGAATATCCTCGGGCTTCGCGCGGAACTCGGCATCGGCCTGAAGCTGCACGCGGTAGATGCGGCCGTACTTGTTGAAGTCGTTGACGTAGAGTGCGCCAAGGTAGGCCTGCAGGTTGTCGAAGATCGCGTCAATGGGGAGCCCCATCGCCTTGGCGCGGGTCCGGTCAAGGTTGACGTAGATCTGTGGCTGTTGCACGTTCAGCACGCTGGAGACTGCGGTGAAGGTGGGGTCGCCACGCAGCGCGCCGACGTACTCGTCGGTAACCTCGGCGAGCTTGCGGATGTCGCTGATACCGCGACTCTCGAGCTGGGCCTCGAAACCAGCGCGCACACCGAGGCCGCGAATCGCCGGCGGGTTGAAGGCCAGCACCAGCGCATCCTGATAGGCACCGAAGTGCTGGAAGACCTGGCCGATTACCGCGTCGATACTCTGTTCGGGGGTCTTTCGTTCATCCCAATGCCGGAGGCTGACAAACATCGCGCCGGCACTGGTGCTGGCCGAGCGGCCGGCGAGGAAGTCCTGTCCGCCGAGGGTCACCACACGCAACACGTCCGGCTGCTCCAGCAGAAAGGTTTCGATGTCGGCCATGACCTTGCTCGTTCGCTCAAGAGAAGCACCCTGCGGCAGGACCGCGGCGACCATGAAGTAGCCCTGGTCCTCGGAGGGAATGAAGGCGCCGGGCACGCGGTCGAAGAGGTCACTGGTGATCCAGACCAGTCCACCCACCAGCACGAGCGAAATAACCCCCAACCGAATCGCACCGCGGACCGCAAAGACGTAGCCCGAAGTGAAGCGGTTGAAGATGGTGTCGAACCAGCGGAATAGAAACCACTTCTGGTGGCTGGGCCGGAGCAGAATGCGGCAAAGCGCGGGGCTGAGCGTGAGTGCAACGAGACCGGAGATGGCCACGGAGATCGCGATGGTAATGGCGAACTGCCGGTACATGACGCCAGTGAGCCCCCCGAGGAAAGCGACGGGGAGATAGACCGCGGAGAGTACGAGAACGATCGCGATCACGGGCCCGCTGACCTGGTCCATGGCCTTGATGGTCGCCTCGCGCACGGGCAGTTTCTCGTCGTGCATGATGCGCTCGATATTTTCGACCACGACGATGGCGTCGTCAACGACGATGCCGATGGCCAGCACGAGCCCGAAGAGGGTAAGGGAATTCACGGAGAAGCCGAGAACCATCATGCCGGTGAAGGTACCGACGATGGCCACTGGCACCGCGAGCACGGGGACAATGGTCGCGCGCCAACTGCCCAAGAAGACAAAGACCACGAGCACCACGAGTATCAGCGCTTCGAAGAAGGTCTTGGTCACTTCCTTGATCGAGACCTTGATGAAGTTGGTGGTATCGAAGGGAATGTCGTAGCGAATGCCCTTGGGCAGGCCCGGCTTCAACTCCTCAAGCGTGGCAAGCAGTCCGGTCATGGTGTTGAGCGCGTTGGCGCCGGGCTGGAGAAACACGAGCATGAAGGTGGTGGGGCGTCCGTTGAGCCGCCCGAAGGAATCGTAGCCAAAGGAGCCGAGTTCCACGCGGCCCACATCGCGCACGCGCACGAAGGATCCGTCCGGGTTGGCGCGTACCACGATGTCCTCGAACTCCTCGGGCTCGCTCAGGCGACCGCGGGTAATCACGGGGATGGTGAACTCGTTGCCCGGGATACTCGGCGCCGCGCCGATACGTCCCGCCGCGAAGAGCCCGTTCTGTTCACGCACCGCGGCGGCCACGTCGGTCACGGTTAGCCCGCGCGCCGCCAGCTTGTCCGGGTTCAGCCAGATGCGCATCGAGTAGTCTTTGGCGCCGAAGACGGTTACGTCGCCGACACCGGGAACGCGCTTGAGCGAATCCAGCATATAGATCGTGGCGTAGTTGCTCAGGAAGAGATCGTCGTATTGCGGGTCTTCGGTGTTCAG
>JAUIKJ010000366.1 GCA_030430835.1 Candidatus Hydrogenedentota bacterium | reverse complement strand
GCTCAAGAAGAAGGGTCACAAAATTCTGCTCGTCGCGGCGGACGTATACCGTCCCGCAGCCGTGAAGCAGCTCGAAGTGGTGGCCGGTCAGGCCGGTGCCGAGTTCTTCGGCATGGGAACCGACGCCAACCCGGTGGACATTTGCCTGATGGCGCGCGGCGAAGCCTCGATGCGTGGCTGCGACACGATCATCCTCGACACGGCGGGCCGCATGCACGTCGATGATGCGATGATGAACGAGGTCAAGCAGATTGCCAAGCAGGTCAATCCGCACGAGATTCTCTTCGTCGCCAACGCAATGACCGGTCAGGACGCAGTCAATTCCGCGCGTCAGTTCCACGAGGCCCTGCCGCTCAGTGGCGTGGTGCTGACCCAGATGGATGGCGATGCGCGCGGCGGTGCGGCGATCAGCCTGATCGAAGTGACCGGATGCCCGATCAAGTTTGTCGGTACCGGTGAGAAACTGGACGCCCTCGACGCCTTCCATCCGAACCGGATGGCGGACCAGATTCTCGGCATGGGCGACATCGTCTCCTTCGTCGAAAAGGCGCAGGAGGTGGTCGACCAGGAACAGGCGGTGAAGTTCCAGGAGAAGGTTCGCAAGGCGGACTGGAACCTCGAAGATTTTCTGGCCCAGATGCAGCAGGTGAAGAAGCTGGGTTCGATGGGCGATATCATGAAGAAGATTCCGGGCATGTCGAAGATGATGCCCGGTGCCGATTTTGACGGTGCAGAGGACGAATTGAAGTATACTGAGGCGATCATCTACTCGATGACCCCCCAGGAACGGCGCAAGCCCAAGCTGATCAATGGCAGCCGCCGACGCCGAATCGCGATGGGCAGCGGCACGTCGATTCAGGAAGTGAACCATCTGCTCAAGGACTTTGAGAAGATGAAGAAGATGATGAAGCAGATGATGAAGGGGGCAAAGGGAAAAAAGGGCAAGCGCATGATGATGCCGCCCGGCATGTTCCCAGGCTGATTGCGAGTGATTCCGCGTTCGGGCTGAACGCGATAAGATGAAACAGAACGATTAAAAGAGGATCAACATGGCAACCGTAATTCGTATGAAGCGGGGTGGGCGCACGCATTCGCCGTACTACCGCATCGTGGTCCAGGATGCGCGCTCGCGCACCCGCGGCAACGAACTGGATATTCTCGGCGTCTACCACCCCTGCGCCCGGCCCGAGCCGGTCTCCGAGGTGGACGTGCACAAGGCGCTCGACTGGCTGCGCAAGGGCGCCCAGCCGTCGGACACCGCCCGCAGCGTGCTCAGCAAGCTTGGCGTGCTCAAGCACTTCGCCGATGGCACCGCCCCGGAAGACGCGACCGCGCTGGTCACCGGTGGCAAGGTGGAAGACAAGGGCTACAACGCCCCGCCGCCGCCGAAGGAAGAAGAGCCGGTGAAGGAAGAAGCCGCCGCGGAAGCGGAAGGTGAAGCGAACACCGAAGCGGCAGACGACGCCGAAGCGGCGCCGGCCGAAGCCGAAGAAGCCGCGCCGGCGGAAGAAGCGGCCGAAGAGAAGGCGGAGTAATCCGGTGCAGGAACTGATTGAATTCGTCGCGAAGAAGCTCGTCGAGCATCCGGAAGACGTGCAGGTGCGGGTCATCGAAAGTGACGACCGCCACGTGTGCGAACTGCGGGTGAACGAGTCGGATATGGGCCGGATTATCGGCAAGCAGGGACGCACCGCGAAGGCGCTGCGTACGCTGCTGGGTTCGGCCTGCACCAAGACCGGCGGCTACGCGACGCTCGAAATCGTCGAGTAGCCTCCCGCCGGGAACGGGCGCGGATGGACGCGGAATGGGTACGAATCGCCACGGTGCGGTCGGTGAATCCGGCACGCCGTGAGCTGCGCCTTAAGCCCGACGAAGACCACGGTCATGCCCTCGGCACCGACACCTGGCTGCACGTGCGTCCTCGGGGTGCCGCGGTCAAGCGCTGCAAGGCCGAGGCGATTCGGGAGATGGGGGAGGGCTGGCAGGCGATTCTTGCGCCCGGTGTGCCGCGGGACCTCATCGGCGCGCTGAACGGTGCCGCGGTCCTGATGCCGGCCGCGGACTACGCGCAGGTGGAGCGCCCCCTGCGCCCGCGCGATCTGATCGGGATGACGGTGCTGAATGCCGATGGTGAGACCCTCGGCGACGTGACGGAAGTGTATGAAGGCGCGGCGAATGCCGCGTTCACAGTTGAAAAGAAGGCTGGCGGTACGCTGACCCTACCGTTGATCGAAGAGGTCTTCCTCGAATTCGATCCGGATCGGCGGCGGCTGCAACTGGGTGACGTGACCCCCTACGCGGTGGACAGCGATGCGGATTGATATTCTCACGCTCTTCCCCGAGATCTTCTCCGACCCCCTACAGGCGAGCCTGCTGGGCAAGGCGATCGAAGAAGGGCGGATGACCGTCGCGCTGACCGACCCGCGGGACTTCGCGCAAGACCGGCACCGGCGGGTGGACGATGCGCCCTATGGTGGTGGCGCCGGCATGGTGATGCAGTGTGGGCCGCTGGTGGCGGCCGTGGAAAGTTTAAGAACGAAGAACTCGCTTCGGCGCGTGATTCTGATGACGCCCCGCGGGCGGCGTCTGGATCAGGCGCTGGCCAAGGAGCTGGCCGCGGAGGAGGACCTGGTCCTCGTCTGCGGGCGCTACGAAGGCATCGACGAGCGCGTGGTCAACGCGCTCGGCGCCGAAGAGATAAGCATAGGCGACTATGTGCTGAGCGGCGGGGAGCTGCCCGCGCTCGTACTGGTCGAGACCCTAAGCCGGATGCTGCCCGGGGTCGTCGGCGACTGGGAATCGGTGGAGACCGATTCCTTCTACGACGGCCTGCTCGGTCCGCCGCAATACACGCGGCCCCCCGAGTTTCAGGGCGTGCCCGTGCCGGAGGTGTTGCTGAGCGGCAACCACGCGGCGATTCGCCGCTGGCGCCGGAAAGAGGCCCTCCGCGCGACGCGCGCGCGGCGGCCCGATCTGTTGGTAGGATTAAACGACGAAGACAAAAAACTGCTGGCTGAACTCGAGAACGAGGCCGCCGGCGACAAGGAGATAGCACCGTGAACCTCGTACAGGAACTCTCCGCGCAGCAGTGCAAGCCCGCGGAAAAAATCCCCCAG
>JAUIKJ010000365.1 GCA_030430835.1 Candidatus Hydrogenedentota bacterium | reverse complement strand
CTCAAGAAGATCATCGAGCGCGAAAGCGAGGACATTGAGTATCCGCGCATTCCGGTCGGCGAGGACAAGGACGGCCAGCCCATCGTCGTGCGGCTCGGCAAGAACGCGCCCTACCTCTGCCGCGGTGAGGGTGGTTCGGGCAACACGGCCCCCATGCAGAACGACCTGACCTACGACGAATTGACCGTCGAGAAGGCGGAAGAACTCCTCGAGGCGAAGGCGCGCGGGAACGAGCCGATCGGCGTCGACCCCGAGACCGGCAAGAAGGTCTACGTCCTGCTCGGACCCTTCGGACCCTATGCCCAGCTCGGCGAGCAGGAAGAGGGCTCCAAGAAGAAGCCCAAACGCGCGAGCCTGCCCAAGGGTACGCCGCTTGAGGAAGTCACCCTCGCGCAAGCGCTCAAGCAACTTTCGCTTCCCCGCAAGCTCGGTGATCACCCCGAGACCGGCAAGTCCGTTCGGGCGGCCATCGGGCGCTTCGGTCCCTACGTCGTGACGGAAGGCCCGGAGGGCAAACCCGAGTACCGCAGCATCAAGGGCGACGATGACGTCTTCACCATTGAACTGCCCCGCGCACTGGAACTGCTCAAGGAACCCAAGGGCCGCGGACGCGGCAAGACCCTGCTGCGCAAGGTCGGCGAACATCCTGAGAGCAAGGTGGATTTAAACCTTTACGAAGGACGTTACGGTCCCTATGTGACGGATGGCACCCTGAACGCCTCGCTGCCGAAGGGCGAGGATCCGGAGAAGCTCACGGTGGAGCAGGCCCTTAGCTTGCTGGCCGCTGCCGCAGAACGTGCCCCCAAAAAGAAACGTGCCACCAAGAAGAAGGCCGCGACGAAAAAGAAACCGGCCGCGAAGAAGAAGCCTGCCGCGAAGAAGAAGCCCGCGGCAAAGAAAAAAGCCGCCGAGTAATCGGCGGCGGCCAAAATGCAGTGGCGTGCATGAGCTTGATCATGCCTCGCGGCGCTTTGCCGCGAGAGGAGGCCCTCAGTTCAGCAGCTCGGCCTGGGTGCCTTCAAAGACATCCAGCACCGTCTGTTGCGACTCGACGTCGCGCGTGGAACACAGGATCCACGACACGAGGTAATCCAGCTCTTCCATGCCGACTTCGCCCTCGCTCTGTACGATGCGCTCCATCAGCATCTCGCGCTCGAGTGGATTCATCAACTCGTACACATCGAGACGCGCCAACGCGTCCCGCGCTTCCGGCGCAAGCTTGTTCGCCTCGAAACCGGAAAGGTGACGTACCGATCCCGGAATCTGCTTGACAAGATGGCTCGTCTGCGCAAGGTGCGGCCGCACGACATCAATCGCCTTGTCGATGTCGCGCTTGTTATAGCCCTGGCCCGCGAGCCAGTTGCGCATGCCGCCTTCGGTCGGTGGGGTCCCGGGCCGCTCATCGAGCCGCCGGAGAATCACATCAACCAGTTCGGCAACCGTTTGTTTCATTCAAGACTCCTGCCAGGTGGGTACTCCCACCCGAATGCCAATATTGTAGGGCCTGATTCGGAAAGCTGTCAATCGCCGGTACCTGCGTACGCGCCACAAATACCGCCGCCAAAGGGGGCGAAGTTCCCACATGGAAAGGGTTTATGCGCATCAGCGCGGCCGGCCTGCGCGGCGCCTTATCACTGTGATTGGGTGTCGGGTGACGAGCACGGGCCCGGATTTGCTAGACTTTGCCCTTTCCCGCAGTAACCATCCGAAGTACCCATGTTGTTTCTTGAGCCTTGGAGCAAGCCGCTCCTCTTCGCCCATCTCATCGCCGCCATCGCCGCGTGTTCAAGCGCCGTCCACGTCGGATGCCGCCTCTATCTGCTGATGCGTGGCCGGCCCGGACTGCTTAAGTCGCTCCAGTTGCACGCGCGGATACTCGCCCTTTCCTATGCGCTGGCCTTTGTGCTCGGTGCCCTCATCTATCCCGTATTCCGGATTCGCGTCCGGCACGAATTTCTGGAGTCTGCCTTCCCCGCCGGAGTGGGGCTCTTTGAGTTGAAGGAGCACTTCGCGGCGCTCGCGCTCATCCCCGCGATTGGCGTGTGGATGATCCTGCGCGCCTGGGAGCCCCGCATAGTGGAGGACCGGCAAAGCGCACCCGTTGTCTACGCGATGCTTGCCGTTGTCCTGGCCGCGCTCGGATACAACGCTTGGAGCGGTTGGTATCTTGGCAGCCTGAGGTCCATCTGATCATGCGCCATGCCCACACCCACGCCATCAGCCTTGCCGCCGCTTCGGCGGCATGCGCCCTGATCTATCTCTTCCCTGTGCCCGGACCGCGCTACTATCCGCTGGACCACCTCTGGCGCATGGAAACCATTGCCGGCGAACCGAGTATGGGGTGGTACGCGCACATGGCCGTGGCCTTGTTCCTCGGCGCGATCGTGGCCGCCATCGCGCATCGTATCGCGCGCCGCCGCACGGCGATCCCGGCCAAGCCAATGTTTCACCTGCTCGCCGCGTCGGTTGTCGCCACCGCAATCCTCGCCGCCGGTGTCCTCACGTGGCGCGAGTTTGGCGGCACGCACTAGGACCGGCTAGAACTCGTCCGAACCGATGTCGTAGTCCGAACCGTCGCCCACTTCCGATACCGTGCCGTCCCGTCCACGCAGGTCGCCATCGATATCAAAGAAGACATCTCCCAGCGCGGGGATGCCGGTGTCGCGGCCCGCGTCGATGCAGGGCGAACCGGGGGAGAGATGCAGGTTGCCCGCGCCGCCATTCACGAACAGCGGATCCACATCTATGTTGCCCTCGCCCGCGAAGCCGCCGCTCACGTTCGAATAGGTGACGCTCGGGGTCGCACTCGAATTCACGATGGAGCCGCCCGTGTTGGCGCGCACGATGCAGTTCGCAATCGTCGCATTCGCACTCACGTTCAGGATGCCGCCGGACTTGCTCTGGTCCGTCGTGCTGCTGTTGTTCGCGTAGATGGTTGAATTGATGATCAGTACCGGCCGGGAGAGTCCCGTGTTGTCGTTGCAGATGCCGGAACCCGTGAAGCCGTTGGCGAAGTCCTGCGTCAGGTTGTTGAACACGTTGGTGTTCGTGATGGTCGCCGTCGAACTCTGGTTGTAGATACCCCCGCCGGCCGCTCGCGCGAAGGTGCCATTCTGATTCGTCGAAGCGCTGTTCGAGTTG
>JAUIKJ010000364.1 GCA_030430835.1 Candidatus Hydrogenedentota bacterium | reverse complement strand
TCGCCCGCGGCCACAATGTCATGGTCCACGACACCCTCCGATTCTCCATGCTGCTGGAGCAGGAAGAACCGGACCTCTTCTATCGCCACCACCATATCGGTGAGCTCGATGCCGTGATTCCGCGCATCGGTGCGTCCATTACCTTCTATGGTCTGGCCGTGCTGCGCCAGTTCGAGCAGATGGGCGTCTACTGTGCGAATGGCTCCATGTCCATCGCCCGCTCCCGCGACAAGCTCCACTCAATGCAGATCCTCAGCCGGCACGACATCGGCATCCCCGAGACCGCGTTCGTGCGCGACCGCAAGGACGTGCTGCCCGCCATCGAACGGATCGGCGGCACCCCCGTGATCATCAAGCTGCTGGAAGGCACACAGGGCGTGGGCGTCATCCTCGCCGACACGGTCAAAATCGCCCAGGCCATCATCGAAACGCTCCAGAGTGCCAAGCAGAACGTCCTGATCCAGAAATTTGTCAAGGAAAGCAAGGGCCGCGACATCCGCGCGCTGGTCATCGGGGACCGGGTCGTCGCCGCCATGCGACGCAAGGCCACCGGCGACGAGTTCCGCAGCAATGTCCACCGCGGCGGTTCCACCGAAGCGGTACAGCTGGACGAGGAGTACACGCACACGGCGATTCGCGCTGCGCAAATCATGGGACTTCGCGTGGCCGGGGTCGACATGCTCGAAGGGGTCGACGGCCCCCAGGTCATGGAAGTGAATTCCTCCCCCGGGCTCGAGGGCATCGAAGGCGCCACGGGCGTGTCCATCGCCGAGGCCATCATCGAGGACGTGGAGAAACAGGTCCTCTTTCCGGATGTCGATCTCAAGCAACGCCTCCGCCTGAGCGCGGGCTATGGCGTGGCCGAGTTCCCCGTTCACAACATGCCGAGTCTGGAAGGGCACAAACTGCGCGACACGGACCTCACCGAGCGCAGCATTCAGGTTCTCAGCATCGCCCGCCAGAAGTCGATCATCCCGAATCCCAAGGGGGATCAGATCATTAATCGCGGCGACACCCTCCTGTGTTACGGCGACCTGCATGAACTGCGGGGACTCATGCCGAAGGAGAAGGTGCGCAAGATCAAGAAGAAAAAGAAGAAGCCCGAATCCGGCGCCTGATCGCTACGGAGAATGCCCCTGCATGGAGAGACGACGCAAGGACGCCAAGCGGCGCGCACTGACGATTCATGGTGAGCGTATCGCGTTGGGCGAGACGCGTGACCTCTACCTGCCCATCAGCGAATCCTATCTCGGCCGCTCGATCTCGATTCCCGTTCGCGTGATCCGCGCAAAGAAGCAGGGCCCCCGCGTTTTCATCACGGGCACGGTCCACGGCGACGAGATCTCCGGCGTAGGCATCGTGCGTGAATTGCTCTTCGAGCGGCTTCCGGAACTCGAATGCGGCACCCTCATCTGCGTGCCGGCCGTCAATGTCTATGGCCTCGAGAGTCACTCCCGTTACCTGCCGGACCGCCGCGACCTTAACCGCTGCTTCCCCGGCTCCGCCTCGGGAAGCCTCTCCTCCAGGCTCGCGGATGTGGTCTTCCGCTCGGTTATCAAGCAGTGTGACTACGGCATCGACTTTCACACCGCCGCCGTGCGCCGCACGAACTATCCCAACGTCCGCGGCGACATGCGCGACCCGGGCGTGAGCATGCTCGCCAAGGCCTTCGGCATGGAACTCATCGTCAACGGCGCGGGGCCCAGTGGTTCCCTGCGCCGATCCGCCTGCAAGGCCGGCGTCCCAACCATCATCCTCGAAGCGGGCGAGGTCTGGAAATTCGAGCCGGGCGTGCTCGAACTCGGCGTGCGCGGTGTGCTCAATGTGCTGCGAAAGTTGCACATGATCGCCGGCGTGCCGGAGCGCCCGCTCTTTCAGGTCACGGTCAACAAGACCACCTGGGTCCGTGCAGAGCACGGGGGCATCCTGCGCTTCCACGTGCGCCCGGGCGAATTCGTCCGCAAGGGCGACTATCTCGCCACGAACTACAGCATCTTCGGCCGGGAACACCGCGAGATTCGCGCCGAGAGCGACGGGATTATCCTCGGAATGACCACCATGCCCGCCGTCAGCCCGGGCGCGCCCGTCTTCCACCTCGCCCTGCAGTCGGCTCGAACGCTCAACCGCATCGAAAAGGAACTCGCCGCAAACAAGGCCCCCTCGAGTTTCGACGCGATGCGCGAAGACCTCGCCACAAACGTCTCCATCATCAACCGCTAGGCGCCGTCTTTACCCCAAAACGGCACTACGCTATATTGGGCGCCGCGGAAACTTCACCCTTGGGAGACTGACCATGTCTGCACGCCACCACTGTACCGCCTTGTTGCTTGCCACCGGCTTCGCGTTGATTGCCGCGGGCTGCAACCAGATCAACGTCGGCTTCGCCCGATTCCAGCTCGTCAACCAGACCCCATACGCCATCACCGAATACAACATCGCGCGCACGCGCATCGGCCTCAACCATGCGGACAACCGCCTGCTGGAGCCGCTTCAACCCGGCAAGGTCTTCGATGGCAACGTGCACGGCCCGGGACTCTACTGGCTGCGCGCCGTGGCGGAAGTGAACGGCGAGGCGGTCGAGCGCATTCAGGGGCCGGTCCATATCTTCGACAACAACGCCGGCTGGGCCTGGTACATGGACGGCAACGAACTGCGCGACGGCCTCGGCCCGCAGGATCTCTATGCGCGCTCGGAACTGCCCATCGTCATTTTCGACACGCAGGGCCAGGACATCCCCGACGAACCAAAGATTGATGTGCCGATGCAGATTCGGCACGATGCGGACCGCGCCTGGAACAACCCGCGCGACACCGAGGCGATCTATGACGGCTTCGCCGGCATCGAACGCCGCGGCAATTCCTCGCAGACCTTCGACAAGATCTCCTATGGCGTCGAAACCCGCGACGAGGAAGGCGACGGGATAGACGTCGAACTCTTCGGCATCCCGGAGGAAGAGGACTGGGTCTTCTATGGTCCCTGGATGGACCGTTCGCTGGTGCGCAATGTCATCGGCTATGGCCTCTGGGAAGACCTGGGCTACTACGCGCCACGAACGCAATACGTCGAGGTCTACCTGAACGACTTCAACGCGCCGAACATCGAGGACGCCTACCAGGGAATCTATGTCTTTACCGAGAAAATCAAGCGCGACAAGAACCGCG
>JAUIKJ010000010.1 GCA_030430835.1 Candidatus Hydrogenedentota bacterium | reverse complement strand
ACGTTCTTATCTTGGGGGCTATTCCCCGGAATTGCAACTGTTCTTGCCATCCTTTCCGGTGCGCCGTACACTTGCGGGCTGTTTCATCCGGCTGCCGTGCCGAAGCGAGGTCGTCCATGTCCCTTGACTACTACGAGATAGAAACACAGCTGACGGAAGCCGAGCGCGCAGTGCGCGACCGGGTCCGGGCGTTCGTGGATTCGGAGATTCGCCCGATCCTCAACGATCACCACCGCGCCGCGACCTTCCCCATGGCAATCGCGCGGCGGATGGGTGAACTGGGGCTCTATGCCCCGCACCTTTCGGGCTACGGTTGCGCCGGGATGAGCAACATCGCCTACGGCCTTATCATGCAGGAGCTGGATCGTGCCGACGCGGGCATCCGGTCGCAGGCCTCGGTGCAGGGATCGCTGGCGATGTACGCCATCCACGCCTTCGGCAGCGAAGAACAAAAACAGAAGTGGCTGCCGGGCATGGCCACCGGTGCGCTGATCGCATGTTTCGGACTCACCGAGCGCGGACATGGCTCGGACCCGGCCGGGATGGAGACCACGGCGCGACGCGATGGCGACCATTATGTGTTGAATGGCGGCAAGCGCTGGATCGGCAATGGTGACATTGCGGATGTGAAGGTGATCTGGGCAAAGGATGAGAATGGCTACGTGGGCGGCTTTGTCGTGGAGAAGGATGCACCGGGGTTCCGGGGCGAGGTGATCCCGGGAAAGTTTTCGCTGCGCATCTCCCGCACCTGCGAACTGTGGTTCGAGGATTGCCGCATCCCCGCGGCGAACCGCCTGCCCGATGCGAAGGGGCTTCGTGCGGCGCTGTCGTGCCTGTCGCAGGCGCGCTACGGCATTGCCTGGGGCGCCATCGGCGCGGCTATGGACTGCTATGAGACGGCGCTGAACTACGCGGGGACACGTGAACAGTTCGGCAAGCCGCTGGCCGGCTTCCAGTTGGTGCAGGAGAAACTGGTCTGGATGCTGACCGAGATCACCAAGGCGCAGCTGTTGGCCCTGCAACTTGGCCGCCTCAAGGATGCCGGCACGGTCCGGCCGCAGCAGATCTCCATGGCGAAGCGCAACAATGTCTGGATGGCACTGCAGTGCGCGCGCAAGGCGCGGGATATTCTCGGTGGCGTTGGCATCACGGATGCGTATCCCGTGATGCGGCACCTGATGAATCTGGAAACGGTGTTTACCTACGAGGGCACGCACGACGTGCACACCTTGATCCTCGGTCAGGACATCACAGGCCACAACGCCTTCGGCGGATAGGGAACGCAGATTGGAAGCGACTGCGCACACGATCGAATCGCGGGACGGCCTCGCGCTGAAGGTCTGGGACTACGGCGGCGACGGACCGCCATTGTTGTGCTGTCATTGCACGGGGACGCTCGGCCGGATCTGGGATCCGGTGGTGGCGCTGCTGGGCGATCGCTTCCGTGTGATCGCCCCGGACACGCGCGGACAGGGCGACTCGGAGCGTCCGGCGGATTACGACGCCTTTGACTGGCGGCATTCGGGGCAGGACCTGTTGCAGATTCTCGATGCCCTCGGCATCGAATCACCGGTTCGCGCGGTGGGCCACTCGGCAGGCAGCGCCCAGATAGCCTACGCGGAACACTTTCGCCCGGGCACCTTCGAACGTGCCGTCCTGATCGATCCCATCATCGGCCCGCGCGCCGCCTTCCAGGGCGAACGCCCCCTGGCGAAACTGGTCCGAAAACGCATCAACGATTTCGAGTCCCTGGAAGACGCGCGAGCGCGCTACGTTGCCAAGCCACCAATGCGCACGTGGACGCCTGAAACGGTCGACGCGTATATGGCGCATGCCTTCGTGGCGCGCGAAGACGGCGGCATCACGCTGAAGTGTCCGGGAAATGTGGAAGCATATTTCTACGAGCACGGCGGCGTGTGCGACATCTACGAGGTACTGGGGGCGCTGGCCTTTGAGGTACTGCTGGTGACGGGCAGTGAGAGCAACGTAAAGGCGCTGGTCGAACATCAGGCTACGCGTCTGCGGCACGTCGAGTTGCGCGCGGTCAAGGGGGCCAGCCACTTCATACCGCAGGAACAACCGGAACTCATCGCCACCTGGATTCGGGAATGGTTCGGGGCGTAGTCACCTCCTCGCCCCCGTACCGGGATGCTCCTGCGCCTACGCTTACCCAGGGTAGAGCGGCACCAAGAGGCCTCCCCTGAACGGGTTGTGCCACGAGGTTGACAGAATCGCCTCGGCCCTGCACGGGCCTACGCGTTGGACTCGCGCTCCCCACCGGGTGTCCGGTAGAGGCTCTCCACAATGTTGCGCAGGTATTGCTCATCGCTGAGACCGACCATGCTGGGTTCCGGAAACGACACCTTGCCCCGGAAGTGTTCCGCCAGATCCGCGAAGAGCGTGACGCGCGCCGCGGGATCCAGCTGATCGCGCCGCATCAGCGCCTGGATAAGCAGTCCGGCCTCGTCGGTGCTGACCCGCTGGCGCAGCCGTGCCTCGAGATGGGGGTGCTCGCGGAAGGAGTTGTACTTTCCGGGCAGGACCTGCGCAAGGTCGGGGGCAGGCCCGGGCCGGGCGGACACCACAACCGTATCCGCTGCGAGGTCACCGAGGCGTTGTCCGTTGCGGTTGAGGAGAATGGCGACACCGCCAATGAGGTAGCCCATGGGCAGGGCGTCGATCGTGCGTAGCAGGTTTCGGATGACGATCTGGCTGAACTGCAGGTGCAGCCCCTGCGCGTCGAGCACCCGAATCCCCAGCACGCGCTTTCCGGGCGTCTGTCCACGCCACGCCCATTCGAAGAAAATGGAATATCCGAGGTAGAGCACGAAGAAGGCGAGGATAATGACCGCCGTCGCGACATCGCCGCTGAACAGGTTAAGGCTCGCCACGACGGTACCGATGAGCAGCGCGGCCACAAGGGTGGCGGCGAGATCGATCCCCCAGGCGAGAAAACGCGTGACCAGCCCCGCGAGCGGCAGCGAAAAGCAAACGCCCTCCGCGGCGTGTATCTCAAGCCGGTCGTTCATGGCTTCACGCGACACGGCCATTCTCCCCGCCGTACTGCCGTCCGGACAACCCGAGGTAGGCGAAGAGCAGCACGAGTTCCACCAGGCCGAAGCTGATCTTGAGCCAATAGGGAAACACGGGTGCGTGATACTGTGAGAAGAAGGACTCAATCAGGCCGGCCCAGATCAGGAACAGGCCTACCCCGGCGATGAGGGTGACAATGTCCGGGCCGCTTTCGCGCATGCGCTCGCGCAGAGTTTGCGCGGTACCGCGCCCAATGACCGCACCGCCAAGGATAAAGCCGGCCTGCCCCGCGAAGAGGATCGCCGGAATCTCAATGGAGCCATGCGGCAATAGCCAACCTGCGAGGAATACGCCCTCGCCTGCGCGAATGTAGTCGAGCATGACGGCGCCAAGTATGACGCCGTTGTAAAAGAGCATCACCGCGGTGCCCAACCCCCAGGCAATGCCAAAGGCCATCGCGAGAATGCTGACCCGGATGTTGTTCGTCATCAGCATCGCGGCGAAGGAGGAATGCGCGGGGCGCGCGTCACTTTCTTGCGCGGCCGCTTCTTCCATAGCCACGCGATCCGAAGGATCCCCCAGCAGATGCGAGAAGGGCATGATGACCCCCTTGGCGTCGGGGTCCAGCAGCACCGCACCCGCGCCGAAGAGTGCGCCAATCAGGGTGATCAGGGTGGCGAGTTGAAAGGCCCGCGCGTGGCGGCGGAAGGTCGAAGGCAGGGTAACACGAAGCCAGTGCAGGGGCCGCAGGGCGTAGGGCCGCTTACGCGCGCCATGCACCTCGGCGTAGGCGCGGCCGACCAATTGCTCCAGATACCCGCGCATCGCGGGTTCCGTGGCCAAGGTATCGAGGCGGGCCAGGTCGGAGGCGGCGCGCCGGTACAGGTAGTAGAGCCGGCGCGCCGACGCCAGGTCGGAGACCGGTTGCTCCCGCTGGAGACGCGCATCGAGTTCGTCCCAATAGGGACGCTCCTCCCGCACGAATTTCTCGAGATCAAGTATCACAGGGTCTGCCTTCGTTTGACGTCCATATACTGTGAAACCAGTTCCGGTGCGAGCGATGCGTGGCTCGTCAGGTGCAGGGTAACGCCCTGCCGGTGCAGGCCCTGACGCAGTTCCTGCAGATCATGCCACTGCAGGTGGCCCGCGAGTTTTCGGTACACGTCCCCCACGCTGGCGACATCGTCGTGTGCGAAGAGTGGCTCCATGCCCTGCGGTGTGATGGTGTTCGCCATGACCAGATGCCGGCGTGTGATCAGCCGAAGCGCGGCCGCGAAATTTTCGGAGAGGACCGGGTCGTCGAGGTTGGTGAGAAACACCACCAGGGCGCGGCGCCGCAGGCGGAGGCGGATGAAGGACGCCACTTCGTCGTAGTCGGGGTTTACCGGCCGGGGCTGCAGCCGGTAGAGCGCTTCGCGCATCGCGTTGAAATGGGTCTTCCCGTTGCGCGCACGCAGAAAGGTATGGATGCCATCGCTGAAGGTGAGCAGCCCGAAGTGGTCGCCTTGTTTCTCCGCCACGAGTCCCATGGTCATGGCCGCTTGAATCATGCGTTCGAGCGCAGTTTCGACGGTGTCCGGCTGGGTTCCCGGTGCGACGCGGGCGCTGAGGCGCGACGCATCGAGCACTACATAGACTTCCTGCGTACGCTCAATCTGGTAGTCCTTGGTGATGGGAAAGCCACGGCGCGCGGTCGCCTTCCAATGGATGTCCTCGTAACCGTCGCCGGGAAGCCACTCACGCAGCTTCTCGAACTCGCGCCCCTTGCCGACCTGCCGGCGGGCATGCCCCCCGAGCCCCCCGCGGTTCAGAAATATCGCGGCGAGTTGTTTCCGTTCCGGTTGCAGGTTTGGATAGACCCGCACCTGGCACGCGGTGCTACGCGCGGCGCGCATGCACCAGAAACCAAGCGGGGAAGGGCATTCGAGGTAAACCGAATCAATCGGAAAGTCGCCCCGTTCGCGGGGCAGTACGGTCCACAAGAATCTCTGTTGCGGTTGCGCCGCGAGCGCAACGCCGATGGCTTCCGCCTCCACGTGCAGCGGCGCGGGCCATGCGATTCCCATGCGAATCTGCCGCACTTCGGCCGGGTCCTGTGCAATGGTGACCGGCAAGTTGCCCTCGCGATCCTTGGTCAGGCGGAGATCCGGGGGCAGTTGCACCGTGATGGGGCGAATGCGCGCGTTGCCGCGCGCAGCGTCGGCAAGCACCAAGACGGCAAAGCCGATCACGATGCACGCCGCGCCCAGCAGCAGACCGGGCACCGTGGCCACCGCGATCGCGCAGGACACCAGCACGACGCCGCTCCAGCGGATCAAACTGTAGGACGGAACCATCACCGGGGTACGACAACCTCCTGCAATATCTGCTGCACGACCTCGCCCGTGGTCAGCCCTTCGATCTCGTACTCGGGACGAAGGATAAGGCGATGATCCAGCACGCTTCGGGACAGGGCCTTGATGTCGTCGGGCGTGACGAAGTCACGGCCATCAAGTGCGGCAAATACCCGCGCCGCGAGCAAGAGGCCCTGCGTGGCGCGGGGTCCTGCACCGACCATGACGCTGCTGTGGCTGCGGGTCGCACGCACAACATCCACCGCGTAGGCGACCAGTTCCGGGCGCACAACGACTTGGCCGAGCGCATCGCGCACGGCGAGAATCCGGTCCTCGGTCAAGACCGGCTGTACGGCACCACGCTCGAGTATCGCTTCCGGCGCTTCTGCCCCGAGCGTCCGCTGTGCGAGTTCCACTTCTTCCCCGCGCTCCGGGTTGTCCATGAGAATCTTGAGCATGAAGCGATCCACCTGCGCCTCGGGCAAGGGATAGGTGCCTTCGTACTCGATGGGGTTCTGCGTGGCGAAAACGGTAAAACTGTCCGGAAGCGCATAGGTCTCGCGATCGATGGTGACCCGACGCTCCTGCATCGCCTGCAGGAGTGCAGATTGGGTCTTCGCGGGTGCGCGGTTGATCTCGTCCGCGAGCAGGAAGGAGGTGAACACCGGACCTTTCAACAAGGTGAAGGCGTTGTCCTTGAGGTTGAACACGTTCGTGCCCGTGATGTCCGCGGGCATCAGGTCCGGCGTAAACTGGATTCGGTTGAAGTCGCTGCCGAGCACCTGCGCGAGGGTGCGTACCAGCAGGGTTTTCGCCACCCCGGGCACACCTTCGACGAGCGCGTGCTGACCACTAAAGATCACAATCAGCGCCTGGTCCAGGGCGTCCTGGTGGCCGATGATGACCTTGCCGACTTCCGCGCGCACCTGCGCAAGGATTCCGTGTACTTCCTGTAATGTGATGCTCACCGGTTCAGGTCCTTTCCTTGAGGCGTTGGACAATCTCTCGATAGGCGGCGACGGGATCGTCGCCCGCGTCCGCGCGCGCGGCCACCGCTTGCACACGGTCCAGCCGGGACGCGTCCGCCCGCGCGCTGTGCGGCAAGGCGCGGCGCCACTGGACGACCGCCGCCGGAATTAGTTTCTTGCGCGGCACGCTACGCGCCAATAGGCGCACCAGTCCCGCATAGGCGTCCCGCATGGACTGCGCTTGCGCCACTTCACGCTCGCGCGCGAGGCTGTGTCGCGGCACCAGCGGCACAGCCTGCCGCCAGATGTAGAGCAACGCGATCACCGCCCCGGCCACGAGCAGGCCGGAGAGCCGATAGCGACGGATCAGCCCCATGATCCCCACCTCCTGACGGACATTGTGGGTCGTCTCGTCGATCACAATGCGGCGGTTGCCACCCAGGGTCCAGGCGATTAGCGCGGGCGCGGTATCGAAGGCCAGGCCCTCGTTGCTGAAGAGGTAGGTGTCACTCGCAACGACGATGGCGCCCTTCCCCCACCGGCGTTCCATAAGCACGGCATGTCCATCGACCTCGTAGAGGGTCCGCCACTCGGGTGTCTTCGGCTCGAAGTATTCCGTCGCATACCAGGCGAGCCGCGCTGGCAAGGTGGTGTCGTCGATGGTGCGTACGGCGTCACGCGGTTCACGCGGTGGGGCGCCGGGCCAATCGCGCACGACGTACCGGAACCCCCAGGCGTCGTCTATCCAGACCAGCCCCGGGTCAGCCCAGCGTGCACGTATGGATCGCGTATCTTCTTCCGGGTCGCCGTCTTCGCCTGTTTCTCGGACCGCCTCATCATCATCTGGCGTTACGGGAGAATCCGCGTCATAGGCATCACGGTAGTCCGCGTATTCGCTGGCGGACATCCCGAGCGATTGGAACGCGATCACCAACCGGCCACCACTCGCCACGAAGCCCTCGATCGCCTCAACCAGCGCCACGGGATCCGGGCTGTGCCAGGCGCCACCGAAGAGCAGCGTGGTGTCCTCCCCCTTGCGGAGGCGCGTCAGATCCTGGTGGTTGCGCTGCACCGAGTGTCCCGGCAGCGTGGCCAGCGCGTCGTGCAACGCAGAGAGCCCGATGGGGTCGCTGCGATAGCTCGAGTAGGCGTCGTAGCCCTCCCCCGCCGCGGCACGCTCGTGCATGATCCACCACATGCCCGCCACAAAGGCCAGGGCCATGCCTGCAGCCAGCGCCGCGGCAATCGGAAATCGTGGCCTAGGCGTGTCCACGGAGACGCTCCCGATTCTCAATCAGTCGGTCGACATTTTCGGCACGCGCCGCGTGGGTTCCGTACCAAACCGCGTCGTACACGCGCGCACTGTCCTGGAAGGTCCGGAGAATGTCCGGCACCACGTGCGCGCGGCGTTCGAGTTCCCGGCTGTAGTCGCGGTTTGTCTTGAAGCGCGCGATGTGGATAAAACCCAGGTGTGCGAGGCGGGCGAGCGTAGCGAGGAAGAGTGCACGAATGGCGAGCCGGTGCTCGCCCCGGGCTTGCAGTTCCCGGGCCAATTCGAGCCAGCCTTCCTCCGGCAACTGGTCGGCGGAAGTCGTCTCGTCTTCCAGATCGGGCGTGGGCCGTGCATCCGCCGGATCGGTCTCCAACACCACACCCGAGCGGCGGCGGGCCCATGCGCGGTAGAACAGCACAAACAGCACCAGAACCAGCGCCACGCTCAATAGCACGAGGAGCACCCGCAGGAAGCGCGTGAGCGCAGCAACACCGCGCGCGGCTTCTTCCATGTCCGCCGCGTCGGGTTCCCCACCCAAAAACTCACGCAGCGAGCGAAGGAAGCGCTCCAGGCCATCGCGCGTCGACATAAGCACATCGTGCAGCATCGCGTTGAGCCCGCCAATCAGCGGCATTGCTGCCTCGTCGACCTGTTCCGGGGGCACGCGCCAATTGTAGCGGTGGGTCTCAAGGGTCTGCTTTATCGCTGCGTCGAGGGCGGTGGGATCGATCGTCTTTGTGTTGTCCTGCGCACCGGCGGGGAAGGCGATTGATCCGAGCACGACCACGCCGATCAGCGTGATCGAGGGAGCGCGCATGCCCCGCAGCCGCACGCGAAGATCCTGGCCGGTGCTTCGGGCACGACTGTGAAAACACCGGATGACATAGGCCGCCTTCAGCAATGGATCGAGGCACATACCGGTGATCAACATGGACACCATGAAGGTGGCGGAATTCTGCAAGGTATCCGGGGCGAGGGTAAACACGGTATCGATCGCGAAGAAGGTCTTGAGCAGAAAAAAGATCGTGGCGATGGCCGCCGACACGTTCAGGTAGGTCACCACCCCAAGTGGGCACAGGGGAATACTGACCACGAGAAAGACCATCGCAAGCAGGTAGCCCATAAACTGAAGGACCGTCGGCGTGTAGGCCTCGAGGCCGGGAAGCACGACGTAGTGGTAGACGGCGTTCAGTTGCAACAGAAAAGGGCTGTAGATCCAGAAGATGATGTGGTTCTGGCGCGGCCAGACCTGGGCATGCCGCAAGGCATCGCGGCTGAGCGCGCGTGGCGATGCACTGCCGCCGTCATCAAGCACGGTAACCGTCTGAAAGTAGCCATAGACCCAGGCGAAGGGCACCGTCACCAGCAGCGCCAGGGGCAACGCGATCCAACTCAGGCTCTGCAGCCCCGCCTGGGTGGCCGCGCTGCGACAGAACGCGCGAACACCATAGGGTGCGGGCGCACGATCTTCCAGGCGGGCGAGGAGGTGCTGCGCATAACGCGCCTGCCAGGTCTTCATCCAGACGAAGGCCAGTGCGGTCGCCAACGCGATACCGGGCAACTGCTGCAATGCAAGCGGGTCGTTGGTGGTCACGAACCAGAGCCAGGCAACGCTCAGCGCGAAGGGCAGGGTGCCGATGAAGTACAGGGGCAGCGCAGTCCAGAACTCGGCACGTACAAGACGCCAGGCCTGATCGCAGATCGCCACGCCCGGCGGGCCTTGCGGAACGGCGGCGGCCTTCATGGGGCTTGCCCATTGGTGACGCCATCCGCCGCATGCCCGGTTTCCCCTTCGTAGTAGGTGGCGTCATTGCCCTGCTCGAGGAAGTGAAACTCCGAAGGAATCGCGTAGACGAGGCGGCCGTAGATCATGAAGACGAACCACAACACGCACACACCTGCAACGAAGGCGACGAGTCCGCCCAACGCGAGGCGGTCTGTTGCACCGTGATCCGCGCCGGCAGCCTCGGCCGCGATGCAGCGGGCACAGAGGTATCGCCCTTCATGTTCGGAGACACACTCACGGCAGTAGTCGCGCTGACAGCCCAGACAACGCGCCGCGGCCTCGCGGGTCGCGTGGTTGTAGCAGCGTTGGCGCGCGAGGCCACTCATGATCGCGTGTCGTTCCGTGCGGCCGCGTCGAAATCTCGGGCCTGCGCGATTCGGCCGCGCCGCATCCGGTACGCCAGGGTGAACAGCAGCCCCAGAAGACCGGGCAGGGCGTGCCACACGATCTCTACATAGAGCAGTGGCAGCAGCATGGCGAACTCCGCCTGTGAAAAGTCGATGCCGGTCGTGAACGCCGGCCAGTCCTCGGGCGGCGCCTCGCTGAAGGAAAAGATGAACACCGTCGAAAAGGTCACAACATAGATGAACAGGGCCTGCACAAAGAGCGTGACCAGCGTGAAGCGCTTGAGTCCTTCCGAGATGATGGACTGGCGTTGGCGCGCAACGGCATAGCAGCCCAGCAGTAGCGAACCCGCATAGAGCACCATATCCAGGAGGTTCTTGGCCTCCGAACGAAATTGCAGGTCCAGCAGCAGGGACGCGCTCATGATCAGGAGCAGCACATAGAACGCGGTATGCGGGGTCACCGAATTGCTGGGTTGCACGGCGCTGTCAACGGCGTAGCGGTGGGCCAGGGCGGGCTTGGGGTGGTCAACCGCCCGCCACGCCTCCGCTGGCCGTTCCCGGGAATCTTCCGGGAGTTCGCCCTGGGCCAGGGCAACATGCTGGATCAACTCCGCAATCGCCGCGTCGGCGTGCCGCGCGCGGGTGAGGCCGGTCAGGGTCTCGGCACCGGTGGCGGTCAGGATCGTGACCGTGCAGGTAGGACCGTACAGGGCATTGCTGCCCAGTCCCGCAACCGCAAGGAGGAAGAGCAGTCCCCCCCAGGTCAGGGCCACGTTGACCATGGCGGGGATCGACGCCAGCAGGACACACAGGACCGCAAGCAACAGGACGAAGAACCAGGCGAGGTAGGCGTTGCGCTGGCAGGGATTGGGCGCCTGCCGGATCCCGCGAATGTCGGCGTAGGCGATGCGGTGCGCCGCCACGCCGTCGAGTGCGCGCTTGAGCACCAACAGATGGTCATCACCGAAATACACGCAGTCGGATCCCGTGAAGCGGGCGAGCTGGAATATGCTGCGCACGAGTGTCGACCCGCCGCGCGAACCCGGTGCGGGACGGTAGCGCCGCTGGGGCGACTCGGCATCCATCGTGGCGGCCGCGTCGCTCATACGACCTCCACCACCACGCTGTACATGGCGATGGCGAAGACCGCCACGAGGATGGCGAGCGACAGCGCACCAACCCCCACCGCAGTCACCGCACGCCACCGGCCGCGGGGCACGGGAAAGTTTTGGACGCTGCGCAGCGCCTGAATGCCGAAGAGTATTGCAACCGGCCCGGAGAAGAGTCCGAGTGCCCCGAGTGCCATGAAGGCGACAACCCCCAACACCTCGGCGTCGAAGCCGGAAGCGGGAAAGGCAATGAGCGCGGCAACAATGAAGGCCACGACCGGAGCCAGCGCGATCGAAAGCGCCAGCGCGTCCTGGGTGCTGTATTTCCCGGTAAGCAGCGGGATCGATTTGGCCGCGGCACCTTTTTCTACGCAGGGCGGACAGTACCGCGCAGCGCCAATACCGACGTCGCAGGTCGTGCAGATAAATCG
This sequence comes from Candidatus Hydrogenedentota bacterium, assembly GCA_030430835.1. Lineage (GTDB taxonomy): Bacteria > Hydrogenedentota > Hydrogenedentia > Hydrogenedentales > JAEUWI01 > JAUIKJ01. Next base: position 6,269 of record JAUIKJ010000010.1, on the reverse strand, counting down.
GCCACAGCGGTCGCAATGCGCAACCGCCTGGTTGTTCGCGTGGTAGTAGCAGGAAGCCTCATCGCCCATCACCTGCGCGGCCTCGCGCTTGCATTCGACCGCACGCAACGCCGCGGGAAAGGCCCACAGGCGAAAGGTCGCTCCGCACTGGCAGGTCCAGGGCACGCCGGCGTTCAGCGTCTCCACGCCGGCCATTACCCCGCACTCGGGACAGGCGAGAAGAGCGCTATCGTTCCGTATCTCGTGCATCATGATCGTTTCAATTCGTATAGACCACGCGGGTGTTGCACAAGCGATCGTGCAGCGCGCGCCGCTCATCGTCGTAGATCACCATCAGGTAACCGATCATCAAAATAAAACTGCTGATGATCTCCGCAATGGTCCGAAGCAGCGCGCGGCCATAGCCAATCTTCACGGTACCCACCCCGACCACCCGTAGGCCCAGCGCCATCTTGCCGGGGGTCGCGCCGAAGCGGCCGAGAAACCAGGTGGTATATGCGAAGCCGACGACCATGCCCATCAGGCTGCTGCCGGCCTCGAAGGCGATGCCGCTGGAACTGGCGCCTGCAACAAAGAACAGCAGCGTGGTGAGCGCCATCTGCACCGCGGCCGCGACAAGGCCGTCGAGAATCTTGGCGAAAAAGCGCGGCATGAATCCGGCATAGCGTGGTGCGAGTCCGGTCGGACTCCCCTGCCGGATGCGTTGGAAAAAGATCGGCTTGCAAGCGCTGCACACCACCGCGTTTGAAAAATGGATGACCTGATCGCCGGGAAAGGCACCGCCACACTCAACGCAGATGGCGCGTCTCGCGGGCGCATCGTATGCGCCATCGTCCAGCAGGGCCCCCACGTCGGCGAGGGGCTGCCAGTCCGGGAGTTTGGCGCACCAGACCAGGGTGGCCGCGGTAACAGTACCGGCGTCTATTAGGGCGTGGAGGCCGGGGGTGTCCACCGGCCCGGCGCGCTCGCCCGCGTCTACGTAATACCATTCCACGCGTTAATCTCTGGGTGACGGTTCGTTTACAGAGTGGCTACGCGGATTGCTACAAGTCAAGCGGGGAAATCATTCGCGTTGCCGCGTCTGGTCCCGGTGCGGCATACTCTCGCTACGGCCCGATGCGGGGCCGCTTTTTTTGCCTGACGGGGGTATTCATGGCACGGCCACTGATACTGGTAACGAACGACGATGGAATCCGTGCGCCCGGTATTCGCCTGCTGGCGGAGGCCCTCGGCGATCTCGGAGAGGTGGCGGTCTATGCGCCGGACCGGCAGCGCAGCGCCACCGGACACAGCGTCTCGCTGCACCACCCCTTGCGTGTCACCACCCTGCGTGCGGGCTGGCACATGGTGGATGGCACCCCGACGGACTGCGTCATGCTGGCCGTGCGCATGCTGCTGGGCCGAAAGCCGGACCTGGTGGTCTCTGGCATCAACGACGGCGCCAACCTGGGCGACGACGTAACCTATTCGGGCACTGTCGCCGGGGCCTACGAGGGCATGCTTCTGGGCATCCCGTCGATCGCCGTGTCGGACGTCAGCTATGCGCCGAAACACATGGAGACCGCCGCGCAGGTGGGCCGCCGCATGGCGGAATACGTGCTGGCGAACGGGGTACCGGAAGACACGATGCTGAACGTGAACGTGCCAGACTGCCCCTTCGATCAGCTTGCCGGCGTGGCCGTCACGCGCATGGGCCGCCGCAGCTATCAGGATGAGATTGTCCGCCGCGAGGATCCGCGCGGTGGCGTGTACTACTGGATCGGCGGCGCGGAACCGGCGCACGTGGAAGAGTCCGGCACGGACTTCGCCGCCATCGAAGTGAACCAGGTCAGTGTAACCCCCTTGCATCGGGACTTGACGAACCACTCCGTGATGCATCATCTATACGAACCAGCGATCAGCCTTGAGGCAGGAGTACGGGAATGAAGTTATCAAAGGACATCAAGTCGATCTTTGAGCACGACGGCTCCACCGTGGTCACGGTGGAGACCATCCTCGAGCGGGTAAGCAGCAAGAGCTTTGGAATTCTGCTGGTCATTCTCGCCCTGCCGTCGGCCCTCCCCGTGCCGGCACCGGGATACTCGGTGCCCTTTGGCATTGTCCTGATTCTGCTGGGAACGCAGATGGCCGCGGCGCGGGCAACGCCCTGGTTCCCGGAACGCGTGCTCCGCCGCACCATCAAGGTCAAGGAGGACTCCAAAGCGCTGGACGCGATGGTGAAGTTTCTGGCCTTCTTCGAGGTCTTCGTGCGCCCGCGGCTGCGCTTTGTATTTACGACGGGGCTGTTCTACCGCGCGCTCGGATGCATGGTCACACTCTGCGGCATCTCCATGTGCATCCCCGTGCCGTTGACGAACACCGCGCCGGCCTTTGGCGTTTTCCTTATCGGATTGGGTACGCTGGAGGAAGATGGCCTTGCGGGACTTGCCGGGCTGGCCGCATCCATCGCGGGGATTGCACTGTCCATCACAGTGCTGGTGTTGATCGCCTACTTCGGAATGGAAGGCGTCGACATGGTCAAGGACTTCATCAAGGGTATGCTCGGCGCGGGAGGCTGACGCCTATGAGACCCGACCGGAATGTGCGCATCGCCTTGGGCGGCTGCGCGGCCTTTCTGATTGTGCTGGCGGCAGCCGCACTCTATGGCGGTAATGACGGCGGGCCGCTATCCATGGCCACCTTCAGTGTGGCCTTCGCGGCAATGATCGGATGCCTGGCACTGGGCGGGCTGGGCGCCTTCGACCCGGACATCCCGCATGAGCGCCTGAAGATGGAACTGCCGCGCTGGGCCTGGGTCGTAATTCTGATCCCCTTCGCCGCCATCGCCGGCGCGATCACGTGGTGGACCTACGCGCCCCCCACGCCGCTCGATTATCCGAACCTGCAGTGAAGTAGAGACAAGACGCCGCCGTTTCACTTCCACGTCCGCGAAGACGGGCATGCGGTCATCCAGCGTGCGACAAACGACCCAGGTACCGGCGAAGTCGCAGGCTTCACTGAAACTGATAGAGCATCACGTAGATGATGACGCCGGTCACGGAGACGTACATCCACACGGGCCAGAGGTAGCGGGTGACACGGGTGTGCTTCTGAAATTGCTTTTTCCAGGCGAACCAGAGTGCCGCGATGATAAAGGGCACCATGAGCGCGGCGAGGGGCACGTGCGTCAGCAGGATGGTGTAGTAGATGTAGCGCGTGAAGTCTTCCCGGGTGTAGGGCGTGCGCGCACCGGTCTGGTAGTGGTAGTAGAGGTAGCAGCAGAGAAAAACCGCGGAACACGCAAAGGCCGCGCCCATGATGTAGTGGTGCAGTTCCGGATCCTTCTTGGTCTTGATTGCCCACCACCCCGCAAGGAGCAACAGGCAGGCGATGCCGTTCAGCGAGGCGTTGATCGCGGGAAAGCTGTGTACATCCATCGGGCTATCCTTTCAGCATCGCGTCGAGCACGCCACGCAGTTCCTGGAGTTCTTCGGCATCGGTGCCGGTGAAGTAACCGCGAATCTGGCCGCTCCGGTCCACGAGCGCAAAGCGTTCGCTGTGAATCACCGGGTTGTCGATGGAACCCAGCTTGAAGCCATCGACGGCGATGCGTTGGATCTCGTCGTTCGGGCCGGTCAGAAAGTGCCAACGCGACGTGTCCGCACCATAGCGTTCGGCGTAGGCCGCGAGGCGTTCCGGCGTATCCGTGTCCGGATCCACCGTGTAGGACACGAAGCGCAGGTCGGGCGCGTCCTTGTACGCTTCGGCCAGTTCGGCCATCGCAGCCGTCATGCGCGGGCACGGCCCGCCGCAGGAGGTGAAGAAGAAGTCCGCCACCCAGATTTTGCCGTCGAGTGCGCTGTCCTCAAAGAGTTCGCCGGCGGAGTCGAAGAGCGCGAACTCCGGACCGTCGTAGAGCGGCGGATAGTTCTCGAGCAACGACGGCGCCTTGGGTTGGGTCAACATGATGCCGACGCAAATTGCGGCACCGGCGAGCAGCAGTCCCACGAAGATACTTAATTTTGAAGCCATGACACACTCTCAAAGACAAAGGAATCCAGCATAATAAACACCAACAACAAGGGCAGATAGATGACCGAAACGCGCAGCACCTTGCGCGCATCGAGCGTGGTGCCGCTGAGGCGCCAGCGAATGCAGGCCGCAAGAAACCAAAGGCCGATAATCAACGCACCAATGAAATACAACCAGCCCGACATCTGCACGAAGGTCGGCCACAGTGACACCGGAATCAGCACGATCGCCGCCGCGAGGCTTTGCCGGAAGGTGTTCTTGCCGTCCGGCTGCACGACGGGCAGCATCCGGAAACCACCGGCCGCGTAGTCCTCGCGAAACATCCAGGCGATCGCGTAGAAATGCGGGTGCTGCCAAAGGAAGAGGATGAAGAAGAGCACCCACGCGCCCGCGGCCAATTGACCATCCGCCGCGGCCCAGCCGATCATCGGCGGAATTGCCCCGGGAATCGCACCAATCGGCGTGTTCCACCAGGACACTTTCTTCATCGGCGTATAGACCAGCGCGTAGAGCAGCACCGTGGCGAGGGCCAGCCCCGCGGCAAGGGGATTCGCATAGGCGTACAGGATGCCCGCGCCGGCCACGGCGAGCAGCACTCCAAACACAAAGGCCACGATGGGCGAGACGGTACCCGCGGGAAGGGGACGGTTCTTCGTGCGCGCCATGTTCTTGTCGGTTTCGCGCTCAATGTAGTGGTTCAGCGCGCCCGCCCCTCCTGCCGAGAGCCCGGTGCCGATCAACATCCAGAAGAAGAGGCCGTAGGGTGCGAGGCCATCGTTCGCCAGGGCATAGCCGATCGTGGCCGTCACCAGCACCATGACGAGGATGCGCGGCTTGGTCAGTTCAACATAGGCGGAGAGCAAGGCGCCGCCCGCTTTGGGGTCTTTGCTCATGTGGATGAGGGTCGCAGTTCGGCACCGGCAGCGGTCTGGGCCTCGCGCGGGCCCAGCGGCCAGGCCCGCAGCGCCAGCAGCACCGCACCGCCAAGCAAGGCCGCGCCCCCGGCAAGGTGCGCGGTGGCGAGCAGGGGCGACTCGGCGGTGAGCACGGTCATGATCCCCAGCATGAACTGGACCAGCACCAGCGCGCAGAGCGCGTACGCCACCACCACGGTGCGCGGATTCGCCTTCTCATGGCGCAGGGCGAGCCAGGCCAGGAACAGGATGAACAGGGTCACAACCACCGCGCCCACGCGGTGGGCGAACTGCAACTGTATCTGCCAGAGTTCCACCGGGGGCAGGTCGCGGCCATATTCAAAGTTGTGATCCAGCCGCCAATCGTTGACCCAGGCGACGGTCGTCTCATTGAAGGCCGGCACCATCTGGCCGGCGGTGGTCGGAAAATCGGGGATCGCAAGGGCGGAGTCGGTGTGCCGTGTGAGCGCGCCCAGCAGCAGTTGCAGGTAGAGCAGGCCAATCAGCACGATCGCCGCGACGTGTACCGGCGTGCGGGTTTCGGTGCCCGATTGCGCCACCGAGGCGTCGCGGGCCTGCCGCTCGCGCGAGAGGCCGTAGGCAATCAGAATGGTGATGACGAAGAAGGTCTGCGCCAGGATTCCGTGGGCGCTGGAGACCGCGTCGGGCAACCCATACCAGACGGTGAGGCCGCCGAGCAAGGACTGCAAGAGCACGGACCCCACTGCAACGGTCCCGAGTATCTTCATCCACATCCGGCGCTCGGCGAACCAGAGCCAGCCGCACATCACCACGGTCAACATGGCAACGCCCCCGGCGAAGAGCCGGTGGAAATGCTCGTGGAAGATGCCGCCCACCCACTTCGATGGCGGATAGGTGATGGGGTTTTCGTTGTAGGTGAGAGGCCAATCCGGTACGGCAAGACCGGCGTCATGGCTCTTGACCTGGCCCCCGAGGAAGAGCAGCACGAAGGTCGCGGCGCAAAGCAGCCAGGCGAAGCGGCGTAGCCAGGGCATGTCGGGGCGGGACGGCGAGGCGTATGTGTCCATGGTGTGATACCTGTACGTTATCCGCCGGGTGAAAACCGAGTTCGTGGGGCGCGTGGCACCGGGTAGCGGGGCGGATCGCCGGATACGGCGTGCAATTGCGGGTATGATACGGCTTGGCGGCGGGAGCAATCAATCCCAGAAGTCGTCGTCGTCCCCCCCGGCACCGGGTGCGTTGTCTACAAGCCAGGCGCTAAGCGCTTCCTCTTCAAGGACATACACGAATCCGCGCATGGAATAGTGCCCCAGGCCACACAACTGGGAACAGACGATTTCGAAGGTGCGAATCTCGTCGCCG